>CAMDKE010000013.1 GCA_945901215.1 Comamonas sp. lk | reverse complement strand
TGGTGCCGCTGGCGCGGGTGGCGCACATGCCGCCCAAAGACGCGTCGGCGCCCGGGTCAATCGGGAAAAACAGGCCGCTGCTTTTCAACGCTTCATTGAGTTGTTTGCGCGTCACGCCGGGTTGCACGGTGACAGTCAGGTCTTCGGGGTGAATGGCCACGATCTGGTTCATGCGCCCCAGGTCAATGCTGATGCCGCCCTGCACCGCCAGCAAATGGCCCTCCAAGGATGAGCCCACGCCAAAAGGAATCACCGGCACCCGGTGTTGCGCGGCCAAGCCCACGGCGGCAGCCACGTCGGCCGTGGACTCGGCAAACACCACGGCAGCGGGCGGCGGCACGTCAAACACCGATTCGTCGCGCCCATGCTGCTCGCGCACCGCCAGCGCGGTAGAACAGCGCGTGCCAAAGTGGGCCTTGAGCGCAGCGATGAGTTCGGGCGGGATATTGCGCTGGTTGATTTGAGGCAGCAGCGCGTGCGGGGCGGACGGGGCATTCATGGGCAGTCTCCGGGTGGCTTGGTGCGATTGGGGCGGTCTAACGCGCAGCATAACGGCTGCCATGGCCTTTGGCCACACCAGCTTTCCCGTGCCCCTTAAGATGCCGCCGACCCCGCTTCGGGGCTCCCAACCCAACCGAGAACACCCTATGACCATTTCCATGTACCAAGCCAGCGTGCCCCGCCTGGCCAACAGCCTGAACAACCTGATCACCATCCTGGACAAGGCGCAAGCCCATATTGAGGCCAAAAAGATCGACCCTGCCGCGCTGATCGACTTTCGCCTGTACCCCGACATGCTGAGCTTTCGCCGCCAGGTGCAAATCGCCAGCGACACCGCCAAGGGTGTGATGGCGCGCCTGGCCGGGGTGGAAATGCCTGCCTATGAGGACAACGAGCGCACCTTTGAAGAGCTCAAGGCCCGCGTGGCCAAGACCGTGGCCTATGTGCAAAGCTTCACGCCCGCGCAGATTGATGGCACCGAAGACAAAGACATCGTCACCAAGCGTGGCGACAAGGAAACCCACTACAAAGGCATGCAGTTTTTGCTCGGCCACGCTATGCCCAATGTGTATTTCCATGTGACAACGGCGTTTGCCATCCTTCGTCACAATGGCGTAGAGATCGGCAAGCGCGACTTCCTGGGCAACCCATAAAGCGCCCGCGCCCTGCCCCACCCGCGCAGGCAAAGACCGGCGCGGCGTACCCAAAAAAACCGGAGACAACAACGATGTTCCCCACCGCATTCCCCACTGCGATTGCGGGCAGCCTGCCCAAACCCGCCTGGCTGGCCGAGACCCAAAAGCTCTGGCCTCAATGGAAGGCTGAAGGTGCCGCCCTGGTCGAAGCCAAGTCCGACGCCACCCTGCTCTGGGTCAAAACCCAGGAAGACTTAGGCCTGGACGTGATTGGCGACGGCGAGCAGGCGCGCCAGCACTTTGTGCACGGCTTTCTGGAGCAGGTCGAAGGCATTGACTTTGAGAACAAAGTCACCATGGGCATCCGCAACAACCGCTACGACGCCCAGGTGCCGCAGGTGGTGGGGCCGCTGCGCCTCAAAGGCCGGGTGCATGCGCTGGAGGCGCGCATTGCCCGCGCCCACACCAAACGCACCCTGAAATTCACCCTGCCCGGCCCGATGACCATTGTGGACACCGTGGCCGATCGCTTTTACGGCGGCGATCGCGAGGGCAAGATCAAAATGGCTTTTGCCTTCGCCGAGCTGCTCAACCAAGAGGCGCTGGCCCTGCAGGCAGACGGCGTGGACATCATCCAGTTTGACGAGCCGGCCTTCAACGTCTACATGGAAGACGCCGCCGACTGGGGCGTGCAGGCGCTTGAACGCGCAGCCCTTGGCCTGACCTGCAAAACCGCAGTGCATATTTGCTACGGCTACGGCATTGCCGCCAATATGGACTGGAAAAACACCCTGGGCCACGAGTGGCGCCAGTACGAAAAAGTATTTCCGGCCCTGGCCCAAAGCAGCATTCAGCAAGTGAGCCTGGAATGCTTTCACTCGCACGTGCCCATGGACTTGATGGCCTTGCTATCAGGCAAGGAAGTGATGGTGGGCGTGATCGACGTGGCCTCTGACGTGGTGGAAACCGCCGAAGAAGTGGCCGACACCATTGGCAAAGCGCTGCAGTTTGTGCCCAAGATGAAGCTGATTGCCTGCACCAACTGCGGCATGGCGCCCATGAACCGCGACATCGCCCTGCGCAAGCTCGAAGCCCTGGCCAAAGGCGCCGCGCTAGCCCGCCAACGCTACGCCTGAGGAGCACTTTATGAGCACGCCTCAATCTGTCTTGGTTGTGGGCGCGGGAGACGCCACCGGTGGCGCCATTGCCCGGCGCTTTGCCCGCGAAGGCTTGGTGGCCTGCGTCACCCGGCGCCAGCGCGACAAGCTTGCGCCCCTAGTGGCACAAATCGAGGCCGAAGGCGGTAAAGCGCACGCCTTTGGCTCGGACGCCCGGGTTGAGTCCGAAATGGTGGCGCTGGTCGAAGGCATTGAGCGCGACATTGCGCCCATTGAAGTGGCGGTGTTCAACATCGGCGCCAACGTGCGCTTCTCGGTGACGGACACCACCGAGCGTGTGTACCGCAAGGTGTGGGAAATGGGCGCACTGGCGGGCTTTTTGATGGGCCGCGAGGTGGCCAAAGCCATGCTTAAGCGCGGCCGGGGCACGATTATCTTTACCGGCGCCACGGCCAGTCTGCGCGGCGCGGCCGGATTCTCGGCCTTTGCCGGGGCCAAGCACGCGCTGCGGGCGCTGGCGCAAAGCATGGCGCGCGAACTCGGGCCAAAAGGCATTCACGTCGCGCACACGGTGATTGACGGCGCCATTGACACCCAGTTCATTGCCGAGAACTTTCCGGCGCGCTACGCCCTCAAAGACCAGGACGGCATCCTCAACCCCGACCACATCGCCGAGGCCTATTGGCAACTGCACCGCCAGCCGCGCAGCGCCTGGACGCAGGAGCTGGATTTGCGGCCATGGATGGAAAGCTGGTAAGCGCGCCCCGCCCATTCGCCCCATCGCCCCATCCCTCCAAAAAACAAGGAGCTTGCATGCAAAAAACCGTGGAATTTTTCTTTGACTTTGGCAGCCCCACCACCTACCTGGCGCACACGCAAATGGCCCAACTGGCCTTGGATACCGGCGCCAAAGTGCTTTACCGGCCCATGCTGCTGGGTGGCGTGTTCAAGGCCACGGGCAACGCCAGCCCGGTGACCGTGCCCGCCAAAGGCCGCTGGATGGGCGCCGACATGGCGCGCTTTGCCACGCGCTACGGTGTGCCCTTTGCGCACAACCCGCACTTTCCTATCAACACCCTGACGCTGATGCGCGGCGCCACCGGCCTGCAGATGCGCGACCCGCAGAAACTGATGAACTACGTGGACGCGGTGTTCCAGGCCATGTGGGTGCAGCCGCGCAATATGGGCGAGCCCGCCGTGATGGCCGAGGTGCTGGGGGCAGCGGGCTTTAGCGCCGAGTCGTTTATGGGCTTGGTGGCAGACCCCGAAGTCAAGGCGCAACTGGTGGCCACGACCGAAGAAGCGGTGGCGCGCGGTGCATTTGGTGCGCCGACGTTTTTTGTGGGTGAGCAGCTGTTTTTTGGCCAGGACCGGCTGGACTTTGTGCGCCAGGCCTTGGCCGCCTAGGCCTGGTGGTGGCCGCTGCTTAGGCGGCCGCGCTGGCGATGCGGTTACGGCCGTTCTTTTTCGCCTCGTACAAAGCGCTGTCGGCCCGCGCCACCAGGGTCTGCGCCGACTCGGGTACGCAGCACTGCGCCACACCGCCCGAGACCGTTACCCGGCCAATTTTTTCGCCTGTAGCACGGCGCGTCAACAGCATGTTGTGCACCTGGGTTCGCAAGGCGTTGGCCTTTACAAGCCCGGCTTGCAAGTCGCGGCCGGGTAACAAAACGGCAAATTCTTCGCCGCCATAGCGCGCAGCCATCTCGCCTGCGGCCAAACCTTCTTTCAAGGTGCGGGCCACGATGCGCAACACCTCGTCGCCTACCAGGTGGCCATAGGTGTCGTTAAAGACTTTGAAGTGGTCTATGTCGACCATCAGCATGCAAAAAGCCGCGCCCTGTTCGCTGGCGTCTTGCCACAGGCGCTCTAGCTCGGCATCAAACGCCTTGCGGTTGGGCAGTGCGGTCAAGGCGTCGGTGAGAGACTGCTTGCGCACCCGTTCAAACTCGCCTTCGAGCTCCTTCATGGCCTGGGCCGAGCGCTCCAGTTCGGCTGCGAGTCGCTGGTTGTGCGCGATCATGTCGCCGGTGCTGTCCAGCACCGACTGCAAGGTGGTGCGCATGGCCACCACGTTGTCGGTGTGGCTAAGCGTGCGCGCGGCCTCTTCCAGCGCGCCGCGGTAGTTTCCGGTGGCGGTTTTTGCCTGCGCTAGGCGGCTGCTAAAGCCGTCAATCGTGGCTTGGATAGTGGCGCTGGCCTGGCGCGCGACCTCGCCCTCCCGTGCGTTGCTTAAAAACTCCTGGTGGATGGCGTCACAGCGCTGGTCGGTGAGCAGATGTGCGCCGACGCCCAGTGCGTCAATGGTGCGCACCACATCCAGGTTGGACTGGGCGTAATAGGCGTACCAGAGCTCAAAATTCTGCGGCACCGGCTGCAGGCCCTGGTCCCGCATGCGAGCCAGCGCCTGGTTGGCACACAGCGCCGTGGGCTCGTGCGAGGCGAAGTAAAAGGTATCCGCGGGAAATGGGGAGGGGTGCAAGCTGTTGCTCATGGTGAAAATATTATATTCACCATTTTTAACATATTCACATAAACCACTTTTAAAAACAAAAGCGGTGTGGTTTTCCCATGTACCAGGCGGTGGCCCAGGCGCCAGTTCGGCCTCCACCGCGCCTATGGATAATCCTCCCACCGCTACAAACCCGAGAGACAGTCCCCATGCACCGTGTCGCCATCAGCAGTACTGGCCTGTTTACGCCGCCCCAAACCATTACCAATGCGGAGCTGGTGGAGGCCTACAACCGGTTTGCGGCCCTGGAGAACAACCGCTACGCCATGGAGATCGCCGCGGGAACCCATGCCGCATTGACCGATTCGAGCGTGGAGTTCATCGAAAAGGCCTCGGGTATCCAGCGCCGCTACGTGATGGACAAGGCCGGTGTGCTAGACCCCACCCGCATGCGCCCGCGTTTTGCGCCCCGCCCGGACTCGGAAATCTCCATGATGGCCGAGATCGGTGTGCTGGCCTCGCAGGCCGCGCTCGACGCCGCTGGCAAAACCGCAGCCGACGTGGACGGGCTGATCTGCGCTGCCGCCAACATGCAGCGCCCCTACCCGGCCATGGGCGTGGAAATTCAGACCGCCCTGGGCATCAATGGCTACGCCTTTGACATGAATGTGGCCTGCTCCTCAGCCACGTTTGCGCTGGAACTGGCCGCAAACGCAGTGCGCACCGGTCAGGCGCGGGCCGTTTTGGTGGTCAACCCGGAGATTACGTCGGCGCACCTGGCCTGGAAAGACCGCGATTGCCACTTCATCTTTGGTGACGTATGCACCGCCATTCTGGTGGAGCGGCTGGATTTGGCACCGGCTGGCGCGTTTGAGATTCTGGGCACGCGGCTCTTGAGCACGTTTTCTAACAACATCCGCAACAACCAGGGCTTTATGTCGCGCGCCGAAGACCGCGACCCGGACGAGCGCGACCAGCTGTTTCGCCAGGAGGGCCGTAAAGTATTCAAGGAAGTCTGCCCTATGGCCGCCGACCATATTGCCGGGCACCTGGAGTCGCTGGGCTACACGCCGGCCGACGTGCGCCGCTTTTGGCTGCACCAGGCCAATTTGTCTATGAACCAGTTCATCAGCCGCAAACTGCTGGGGCGCGACGCCACCATTGAGGAGGCGCCGGTGATTCTGGACGAGTTCGCCAACACGGCGTCTGCCGGCTCCATCATTGCCTTTCACCGGCACAAGGCCGACATCGCGGCGGGGCAAGTGGGCGTGATCTGCTCGTTTGGTGCCGGCTATTCGATCGGCAGCGTGGTGGTCAAAAAGCTGTAAACCGCCCCATCGGCGGGGGCTCAGGCCAGCGCGCGCTTGAGTCGGATTTCTTCGATCTTGACTCCGCCTATGGACACGGTTTTGGCGCTGGGCATTTCGCGCTTAAAGCCGGCCATGGTGAAAAACTGCATGGCGCGCTCATTGGCCAGCGGCAGCCAGACGCTGACATCGGTGCAACCTTCTTCCATCAGCCCCTCACGTGCGGCGTCCCACAGCGAGAGGCCCACGCCCAGGCCGACAAAATCGGCGTCGGCGTAAATAGACCAAATCTCACCCATAGTGGGCTTTGTGCCTTCGTCGCGGCTGCGGTCAAAGCCAACAAAGCCGACGATGCGCTCACCGTGCAGCGCTACATGCACCTGGGGCTCGGCGTATTCAATGGCTTCACGCCAGTAAGCCAGGCGTTTGTCTAAGGCCATAAGGGGCACTGAAACGTCCCCGAGCAAGCCCCGGTAGGCGTCTTGAACGGTGGCGTTGTGAAGCTCAGCAATGGCGCGCGCATCGCGCAAAACGGCCGGGCGGACGGGAAAAACGGAAGTACTGGACATGAAGGAGAAAACCTGACGTTGCGAAAAATGCAAAAAATGCGAAGGCGGATTGTCGCAGCATCCCCGGCAAACCGCCCCACGCCCTGGTCCAGCCGCGACCCGTGCCTGGGCAGACCCTAGGGTGAATACCCCTTGCGCCTTGGCCGCTTGGGCGCCCAGAATGCGGCTAACTTTGGAGGACACAACGCCATGAACCCCGCAGCAATTACGGTGGACGCCGCCAATTTCCCGGTGCAGCGCCTGTGCCACTGGGCACAAACTACCCCGGACCGCATCTACCTCACCCAGCCCTTGGGCATGGGCCAGGTGCAAGACATGAGTTGGGCGCAGGCCGCCGACCAGGTGCGCCGCATAGCTGCGTGGCTGCAAGCCCAGGGCTGGCCGGCGGGCAGTCGGGTAGCGATTTTGGGCAAGAACAGCGCGCACTGGGTGTTGGCTGATTTGGCGATTTTGATGGCCGGCCATGTGTCAGTGCCAATCTACCCCACCTTCAACGGCGAGGCCCTGGCCTATATCTTGAACCACAGCGCGGCGCGGGCCTGCTTTGTTGGCAAGATGGATGACAGCTCCAGCCTGGCCAGCGTGCCCGAATCGGTGGCACTGGTGGCCTTGCCGCTGGCGCCGTCTGGCGTGGCCGCCTTGCATTGGGACGGGCTGCTGCGCAACAACACGCCCCTGGCCGGTACGCCCCAAACCAGCGCCGACACTATTTGCACCATCATTTACACCTCCGGCACCACCGGTCACCCAAAAGGCGTGGTGCAAACCTTTGGCGCCATGGCCTGGGGACTGGCCAGCGCCACCCGCCGCATATCGGTGTCGGACGCAGACCGCTTTATCTCCTACCTGCCACTGGCCCACGTGGCCGAGCGCATGCTGGTAGAGCAAGCCTCCTTGCGCTACGGCGGCCACGTCTTTTTTGCGCAGAGCCTGGACACCTTTTTGGCCGATTTGCAGCGCGCCCGCCCGACCATCTTTTTCTCGGTGCCACGCCTGTGGGTGAAGTTTCAGCAAGGCGTGTTCGACAAAATGCCCGAGGCGCGCTTGAACATGCTGCTGGGTATTCCCTTGCTGGGCCGTCTGGTGCGGCGCAAAATTCTGGGCGGCCTGGGCCTGGACCAATGCCGGCTCGCGGCCGGGGGAGCGGCACCCATGCCCGCAGACGTGCTGGCTTTTTTCCGCAAACTCGGCCTTGATCTGATTGAGGTGTATGGCATGACCGAAAACTGCGGCGTATCGCACTCCACGCTGCCCGGCGGCACTGGTGTGGGCTCGGTTGGGCTGCCCTACGAGGGGGTGGACAGCCGCATTGACCCCGACACCGGCGAGGTTCAGATGCGCTGTCCGGCGCTGATGCAAGGCTATTTCAACAACCCGGAACAAAGCGCATTGGCCTTGACGGCCGACGGCTGGCTGCGCACCGGGGACAAAGGCCGCTGCGACGCCCGGGGCCAACTCAGCATCACCGGTCGGGTGAAAGACATTTTCAAAACCAGCAAAGGCAAGTACGTGGCGCCCGCGCCCATTGAGGACCTGCTGGTCACGCACCCCGACATCGAGGCCTGCGCTGTGACCGGCGCCAACCTGACGCAACCGCTGGCGGTGGTGATGCTGTCGCAGGACGCAGCCACGCGCTGCGCCGACCCGGCGGCCCGGGCGGCGCTAAACCAGTCGCTGGAGCAGCACCTGCAAAGCGTGAACGCACGGCTCGATCACCACGAACGGCTGGACCTGCTGGCGGTGGTCAGCGTCTTGTGGACACCGGAAAACGGCTTTGTCACGCCCACCTTCAAGGTCAAACGCAACCAGATCGAAGACGCCTACGCGTCCCATTTCGATGCCTGGCTGCGCCAGGGGCGCGCCGTGGTCTGGGTCGACTAAGGCAGTTACCGACCCGGCTGCGGACTAAAATCGCTCGCATGCGATGTGCGAGTGTTGTCCCCTTTTTCCGCGCCCGCCATGGGCTTTCATCTATCACTTGCGTCGTATGGCTGTGGGTCGTGTGGGCAACAGCCTTCCCCGCCCAGGCGGCATGGGAAGACAGCATGGCCCAGCGCACGCTGGCCTGCACCGGATGCCATGGCCCGCAAGGCAAATCCGGGCCTGATGGCTACTACCCCCGCCTGGCGGGCAAGCCTGCAGGCTACTTGGTCAACCAACTGCGCAACTTCCAGGACGGGCGTCGCCACTACGCCCCGATGCAGGGGCTGCTGGCCACGCTAAACGACGCCTACCTGCACGAGATCGCAAACTACTTTTCTGCGCTGGACGTGCCCTACCCGCCACCTGTGGCCCAGCGCACAGACCCTGCCATGCTGGCGCGGGGCCACACACTGGCAACCCAAGGTGACCGCGCCCTGAACATCCCGGCTTGCACGCAGTGCCACGGCACGGCCCTTACCGGCGTGCAACCCAGCACCCCCGGCCTGCTGGGCCTGCCGCGCGATTACCTCAACGCGCAGCTGGGCGGCTGGCAAACCGGGCAGCGCCGGGCGCAGGCACCCGACTGTATGGCGCACATCGCCAAAAGCCTGCGCGACGCCGACGTGCACGCCGTCACCAGCTGGCTCGCCAGCCAGGCCGTACCCAAGGCATCGGGCGCCGTGGCCCGACGACCGGCGCTGGCCCCAGGCGCCCGCGCCATCGAATGCGGCAGCGCGCCATGACCGGCGCACCAAACCACCGCGCACGTGCGCAGGGGGATGTCCAAGTCCACCGGACGCCCTGGCTGCGCCGCACCGCCGGTGCGATGGGCGCCCTGCTGGTAGCTGCCAGCATATGGGCGTTTTGGGGCGCGGACGCCTGGCACGAGCGCACCGGCGCCAACGCCGCCCACTCGGGCGCCAGCGCCGCACCGTCTTTGGAGCACGGCGCCTATCTGGCGCGGATCGGCAATTGCGCGCTGTGCCATACCGCACCGGGTGGAGCGCCGTTTGCCGGGGGGCGCGCCATCGAGACGCCGTTTGGCGCTGTGGTATCGACCAACATCACACTCGACCCGACCCAAGGCATAGGCCAATGGAGCGCTGACGACTTCTGGCGCGCTTTGCACCATGGCAAAAGCCGGGACGGACGGCGCCTATCACCGGCCTTTCCTTACACCAGCTACACCCGCGTCAGCCGGGCAGACGCTGACGCCCTGTTTGCTTATTTACAAGCGGTAATCCCCTCGGCGCGCGGCAATTCCGCATCACCACTGGCCTGGCCGTTTAACACTCAGGCGGCACTGGCGGTGTGGCGGGCGCTGTATTTTCGGCCGCAACCGGCAAGCTTGGGGCCTGATGGGGCAAGCCCCATCATGGGCGGCGGCGGAGTCAACGCCGCCGATGCGCTCGGTCTGGAACGCGGCCAATACCTGGTCCACGGACTGGGCCACTGCACCGAATGCCACGGCAAGCGCAGCCTGCTGGGCGGTTTGGTAGGCGGTAATGAACTGGCGGGTGCGGTGCTGCCGGGCGTGCCGTGGTACGCGCCGTCTTTGCATGACACAAGTCAGGCCGGCACCACGTCTGTGGCGGACACCGTGGCGTTGCTGCAAACCGGCGCATCCGGCGGACGCTTTGTGGGCGGCCCGATGGCCGAAGTGGTGTTGCACGGCACCCAACATCTGACCGACGCAGACGCCCAAGCGATCGGCCTGTACTTGCAGCAGGTGGTGCGGCCCACAGCACCTGCAGCCCCACACGCACTGATGGCCAACGCCGATCCACGCGCAGCCAAACTCTATGAAGACCAGTGCGCCGACTGCCACGGTAAAGAAGGCCAAGGCCAGGCGGGCGCCTATCCCGCCCTGGCAGGCAATCGCGCGGTGCTGACGGAGCAACCCAACAACGCCGTGCTCAGCGTGCTGCATGGCGGCTTTGCCCCCAGCACCGCAGGTAATCCCCGCCCGTTTGGCATGCCACCGTTTTTGCTGCAAATGGACGACGCCGATGTGGCCGCTGTATTGACGTATGTGCGCAGTTCCTGGGGCAACCAAGGTGCGCCGGTGAGCGCGCTGCAAGTCCAGCAAATTCGTCGCACACAGGCGACTCCGTGACGCCCAGCCCTCCCGGCCCTGGCCTTGCCGTGCCCCAGGGAATCGCGCTGGTTTACCAGGACGACTGCGTGCTGGTGCTCAACAAACCCTCCGGCCTTTTGTCAGTCCCTGGCCGCGGTGCAGACAAGCAGGACTGCCTGAGCGCCCGGGTGCAAGCCCGGTTTGCCGACGCGCTGGTGGTGCACCGGCTGGACATGGCGACTTCGGGCCTGCTGGTGATGGCGCGCGGCCTGGACGCGCAACGCGCCCTGAGCGCCGCTTTTGAGCGCCGCGAAGTGCACAAGCGCTATGTGGCCGATGTGACTGGGCTGCTACCCATGCATGCCGACTGGCGGACCATCGACCTGCCCATTCTGGTGGACTGGCCCAACCGCCCCTTGCGCACCATCCAACCGGACGGCCAGCCTAGCCAAACGCGCTGGCGCTGCGTGGCGCAAGACCCGCAACGCCAAACCAGCCGCCTGGAACTGGAGCCGCTGACCGGGCGCAGCCACCAGTTGCGCGTACACCTGTTGGCGCTGGGCCACCCGATTCTGGGTGACGCCTTGTACGCTCCGCCTGCGGTGCAGGCCATGGCCCCCCGCCTGGCGCTGCACGCCAGCGCGCTGGGGCTGGCGCACCCCGCCAGCGGCGCGCCCCTGCACTGGGATTGCCCGGCAGACTTCTGAGGCGGCCCAAGGCCTAAAATCCCCGGGTGAACTCCATCCTCAACGCCGACCTGCATTGCCACTCCGTGGTCTCCGACGGCACCCTCACCCCCGAAGCCTTAGCCGAACGCGCCAGCGCCAATGGCGTCGAACTCTGGGCCCTGACCGACCACGACGAAATCAGCGGCCAGGCGCGCGCCGCCAGTGCAGCCAGGCTCTGTGGCATGCGCTACCTGACCGGCGTGGAGATTTCGGTGACCTTTTTGCACCAAACCGTGCACATCGTCGGCCTGGGCTTTGACCCCGACAATGAAAACCTGCAAAAGGGCCTGCGCGCCACCCGGGGCGGGCGCAGCCAGCGCGCCAAAGACATGGCCAGGGATCTGGAACGGGTGGGCATCAAGAACGCTTTTGAGGGCGCCCTGCAGTACGCAGGCAACCCGGATCTGGTCTCGCGCACCCACTTTGCCCGCCACCTGGTGGAAACCGGTGTGTGCAAGGAAACGAATGAAGTGTTTCGCAAATACCTCACTGAAGGCAAGCCCGGCTACGTAGAGCACCGCTGGGCCAGCCTGAAAGACGCCGTGGGCTGGATTACCGGCGCAGGTGGCATGGCCGTGATTGCGCACCCGGCGCGCTACCGTTTCACCGCCAACGAAGAGTTCGCGCTGTTTACCGAATTCAAAGGCCACGGCGGCCGGGGCGTGGAAGTGGTCACCGGCAGCCATTCGGCAGCCGAATACGTCACCTATGGAGACGCTGCCAGAGACTATGGCCTGGCGGCCTCACGAGGCAGCGACTTTCACAGCCCCATGGAAAGCCACACCGAACTCGGAACCCTGCCCTATTTGCCAGGCAGCCTGACCCCGGTATGGGAACTGCTGGCCGCGCGCGTGCTGCACTAGGCCCGCGCCATGGCACAGTACTTTGAAGTCCACCCCGACAACCCGCATCCGCGCCTACTCAAGCAGGCCGTAGCCCTGTTGGCAAAAGGCGGTGTGCTGGCTGTGCCCACCGATTCAAGCTACGCGCTGGTCTGCCACCTGGACGACAAGGCCGCTGCCGACAGCCTGCGCCGCCTCCGTGGCGTGGACGACAAGCACCACCTGACCCTGCTGTGCCGCGACCTGAGCGAGCTGGCCAACTACGCCCGGGTAGACAACGCCCAGTTTCGCTTGGTCAAGGGCGCCACACCGGGCCCCTATACCTTTATTTTGGAAGCTAGTAAGGAAGTACCGCGCCGCCTGAGCCATCCGTCGCGAAAAACCATAGGCTTGCGCGTGCCTGAGCACACCACGCTGCAGGATCTGCTGGCTCTGCACGGCGCTCCCTTGCTGGCCACCACTTTGATTCCCCCCGGCGAGACCGACGCCTTGAACGATGCGCATGACATTCGAGCGCGTTTCGAGCACCAAATCGCCGCCGTAATCGACGCCGGGGCCTGCGCGCTGGAGCCCACCACCGTGGTTGACCTCAGCGGCGGATCGGTCGAACTGGTGCGCCAGGGCCGTGGCAGCCTCGCTCGCCTAGGGCTTTAGCGCCTGCTCTTTAACGCACCAAGGAAATCCCCGCACCGTGGACATTGCCCAACTCATTCAAACCGTCGCGCTGTATGCGCTGCCAGTGATTTTTTCCATCACCCTGCACGAGGCTGCGCACGCCTATGCAGCCCGTTACTTTGGCGACCCTACCGCGTGGACGCTGGGCCGCGTGACGCTCAACCCCATGAAGCACATCGACCCCATGGGCACCATCGTGCTGCCGCTGGTTTTGTACTTTGCCACCTCGGGCGCGTTTTTATTTGGCTATGCCAAGCCGGTTCCGGTGAACTTTGGCCGCCTGCGCAACCCGAAACGCGACATGGTGTGGGTGGCGCTGGCCGGTCCGGGAGTCAACTTTTTGCAAGCCTTGGTCTGGGGCGTAGCCCTGTGCGTGCTGCAAGGCGCCGGTGTCACCGAGCCGTTTCTCATCAAAATGTGCCAAGGCGGCGTGCTGGTCAATGTGGTGATGTGCGTGTTTAACCTGTTCCCCATCCCGCCACTGGACGGCGGGCGCATATTGGTCGGGCTGCTGCCGCTTCGCCAGGCGGTGGTGGTGTCGCGCATTGAGCCTTGGGGGTTTTACATCGTGATGGCGCTGGTGGTGACCAAGGTGATCAACACCTTTTGGATGCTGCCGCTCATGGGCCTGAGTTTTGATGCCATTGACCTGCTGCTGAGCCCGCTGCGCGCCCTGCTGTCGTAGCCTGCGCGCACGCCGCCATTTTTTGCCCCGTTTGTAAACCGTTTTAACTTTTTTGGCTTGCTTGAACACCATGAGCGCTGTACGTTTTTTGACCGGTATTACCACCTCAGGCACGCCGCACCTGGGCAACTACGTGGGATCTATCCGCCCGGCCGTGGCGGCTAGCCTGCGCCCAGGCGTGGAGAGTTACTACTTTTTGGCCGACTACCACGCGCTCATCAAGATTGACGAGCCCGCACGCATCCAGCGCTCCACGCTGGAGATCGCCGCAAGCTGGCTGGCAGCAGGCCTGGACCCCGAGCGCGTGGTGTTTTACCGCCAGTCGGACGTGCCCGAGATTCCCGAGCTGACCTGGTTTTTGACCTGCGTGACCGGCAAAGGCGTGCTCAACCGCGCCCACGCCTACAAGGCCTCGGTCGACAAAAACCTGGCCGCCGACCTGGACCCGGACGCGGAAGTAACGGCCGGCCTGTTCATGTACCCGGTGCTGATGGGCGCCGACATTTTGATGTTCAACGCCCACCACGTGCCGGTGGGGCGCGACCAGATTCAGCACATCGAGATGGCGCGCGACATGGCGCACAGTTTTAACCACCGCTACGGCGAGCACTTTGTGCCACCGCTGGCGGCGATTGAAGAGTCGGTGGCCACTCTGCCCGGGCTGGACGGGCGCAAGATGAGCAAGAGCTACGACAACACCATCCCGCTGTTTGCGCCGCGCCCCGAACTCAAAAAGCTCATTGCCGGTATCAAAACCGACTCGCGCGCTCCCGGCGAGGCAAAAAGCACCGAGGGCTCGGCCCTGTTCCAGATTTACCAGGCTTTTGCCAGCGCGGAAGAAACGGCTGCTTTTGCGCAAGACTTTGCCAACGGAATCGCCTGGGGCGAGGCCAAAGACCGCCTGTTTGAGCGCATTGACCGTGAAATTGCTCCGATGCGCGCGCGTTACGAGTGGCTTATGACTCACCCGCAAGAGGTAGAGGCAATGCTGCACGCAGGTGCGGCCAAGGCGCGCGCCGTGGCCACGCCCTTTATGGCGCGCCTGCGCCAAGCCGTGGGCCTGCGCAGCCTGGGCACCACCAGCGCCAGCGGCCCGGCCAAAACGGCCAAGGTAGCTGCTGCCAGCTTCAAGCAGTACCGCGAGAAAGACGGCCAGTTTTACTTCAAACTCGTGGACGCCAAAGGCGCGCTGTTGCTGCAAAGCCTGGGGTTTGCGTCGCCTAAGGAGGCGGGGGTGGCGATTGCGCAGATCAAACAAGACGGCCTGGCCGCACTGGACGCACTGCGCGGTCAATTGGCTGAAGGGCATGCCAGCCCCGATGCGCTGCAAGCCGCGCTAGACGGCATGGCAAGCGAACAAGCCTGAGGCGAAAACCAGGGCCAAAACCGCGGCGGTGGCCTGACTTAACAATGAAAGCCCGCTATTTCATTCAACTGGTGATGTTGTCGGCCCTCTGGGGCGCTTCATTCATCCTGACCCGGGTGGCCGCGCCGCAGTTGGGGCCCAATGTATCGGCGGGGCTGCGCATGCTGCTGGCCACCGTGGTGCTGGCGGCCATCATGCGCGCGCTCAAGCACCCTTGGCCCACGCAGCACTGGCGCGAGTTGCTACTGATTGGTTTTTTGGCCGTGGCGGGGCCGCACTTGCTGTATTCGTGGTCGGCGCTGCACCTGCCGGGTGGCTACGGCGCGCTGCTGTCGGTGACTGCCGTGCTGTTTGGCGCTTTTACATCGGCGTTTTTGAAGGAAGAGACGCTTACGCGCGGCAAACTGACCGGTTGCGTGCTGGGCTTGCTGGGCGCGGCGTTGGTGGTGAAACTGGGGCCGGTGGAGCCCACGCACACCCTGGTGATCTCAGCCTTGGTTTGCCTGGGCGCTGCCGCCCTGTCGGGCACCGCCACGCCCTTGCTAAAGCGCGCCACATCACGCATGGAGCCGCTGAGCATCACGGCGGGCATGCACGCCGCTGCCGTGCTGATGCTGCTGCCCGGCGCGCTGCACGACCTGCCACAAGCGCATTTCACCCTGACCGCCTTGGGCGCCGTCGCGGTGCTGGGCGTTGCCACCTCGGGCCTGGCGTATTGGATGTTTATGCGCATCATCCAGCACGTGCCGCCCATGGCGTCCATGACGGCCAACTTCATGAGCACCGGTTTTGGCGTGCTGTGGTCGGTGTTGCTGTTGGATGAGCCCACCAGCTGGGCTATGGCGGCGGGCGGCGGCCTGATCGTACTGGCCTGTCTGCTGGTGTCCAACCTCAACCCGCTGCGCGCCCTGGGGGCCTTGGGCGCAAAATTACCCCCCACGCCACCCTAGCGCTGCACCACCCGCATCGCGCACGTATGCAAGCCATCCTCAACATATCGTCCTACCAGTTCACGCCTTTGCCCGACGCCGCCGAACTGCGCCCCGTACTGCTGGCGCGTGCGCTGGCGCTAGACCTCAAAGGAACGATCTTGCTGGCAACCGAGGGCATCAACCTGTTTTTGGCCGGGCCGGAGAACAAGGTGCGCGAATTTGTGGCGCAGTTGCGCACCGACGCCCGCTTTGCCGCCTTGCAGCCCAAAGAAAGCTGGTCGGACACCACGCCCTTCAAAAAAATGCTGGTCAAGGTGAAAAACGAGATCATCCGCATGAACCACCCCGCCATCCAGCCCGCCCAAGGCCGCGCCCCGGCGGTGAGTGCGGCCACCGTGCGCCGCTGGCTAGAGGCCGGTGTGGACGACGCCGGCCGCCCGGTGGTGACGCTGGACACGCGCAATGACTTTGAGGTGGACGCGGGTAGCTTTGTGGGCGCCATCGACTGGCGCATCACCAAATTCACCGAATTTCCCGACGCCTTTCGCGCCCATAAATCGGAGCTGGAAGGCAAGACCGTGGTGAGCTTTTGCACCGGCGGCATCCGCTGCGAAAAAGCCGCCATCCTGATGCGCGAAGAAGGGCTGGAGCACGTCTACCAGTTAGACGGCGGCATCCTGAAGTACTTTGAAGAAACCGACGGCAAACACTTTGACGGCGGCTGCTTTGTGTTTGACGAGCGCCGGGCGCTGGGGCACGACTTGGCTATTGCGGACTAAGCGCCGGCGCTAGCCCACTCCTGGCCAAGGCTTTGGGCCTGCTCCAGCACCAACTCCACAGCGGCATCTGCCAGGTCGGGCGGGTATTTGTACTTGCGCAATATGCGCCTGACCATCAACCGCAACTTGGCACGCACACTCTCGCGTTCTGACCAGTCCACCGTCAGGTTCTCGCGCAGGTTGGCAGTGAGTTCTTGGGCGATTTTTTTCAGCGTTTCGTCTTGCAACTCCCGCACCGCCGATTCGTTGTTGGCCAGGGCGTCGTAAAACTTCACTTCATCCTCGCCCAAGCCCAACTGGTCGCCGCGGTTGGCCGCTTCGCGGAACTTCTTGGCCATGGCGATCAGCTCTTCCATCACCTGGGCGGTTTCGATGCTGCGGTTCTGGTAGCGACGTATCACGTCCGTCAGCATGACGCTGAACTTGCGGTCTTGCACCACGTTGCTGGCAAAGCGGCTTTTGATCTCGCCTTGCAACAGCCGCTCCAGCAGCTCTACGGCCAAATTCTTCTCGGGCAGGTTGTTCACTTGCGCCAAAAATGCGTCGTCCAACAATCCGATGTTGGGCTTGTCCAGGCCCACGGCGGCAAAAATATCCACCACCTCGCCCGACACCACCGCCGAGTTGATGATCTGGCGAATCGCCAAGTCGCGCGCTTCGTCGGTCTTGCGCTGGGCACTGGCTTCGCGCTTGGTCAATATCACCTTGACGGCTTGCATGAAAGCCACCTCATTGCGGTGCACCTTGGCCTCGTCCAAGGTGCAACACAG
>CAMDKE010000012.1 GCA_945901215.1 Comamonas sp. lk | reverse complement strand
ACCGCCAGTGGCGCCACAGGCAGCGCGCAGGTGGACCTGACCGTATCGGCGGATACCCTGGATTTGGTTGGCAACAGCGTCACCCAAGGCTTTAGCCAGGTCCGTTTGTTGGCAAGCAATGATGTGCGGCTGCAGGGCGTGTCGGTGGCTCCTAATCCCACGGCCACCGGTGCCTTCGTCACCGGCCCCGGGCTCGAGATTCAGACAGCGCAGGTCTACCCCACAACTTTGACGGACTTTGCCTTGCGCGCCAGTGCGACCGAACTTACCCCCAGCAGCTTGGTGATAGGCACGCAGGGCGCCTCAACGGTTGCGGGAGACGTGCTGTCAGCGGCGGGGACGCTCACGCTGGACGCTGACAGCATCACCCAGGGCGGGCGTTTGCTGGCGCCTTTTGGGCAGATCAATCTCAATGCAAAGGATTCCATTGCCTTCACCCCGAGCAGTCTGACGTCAGTCGCGGGCACCGGCACCGTGCCCTTTGGCCTGGTCAACAATGGCGCCGAGTGGAGCTACATGTTTGGCAACAGGAGTTCGGCAACGTTCACGACGGGAGCATTTGCGAGTACCGATCAATCCAAACGCACTCTGCCCGCCAAGAAGATCAGCGTGAACGCCCGCTCAGTGACCCAGGCCGCCGGTGCGATGCTTGACGCCGCAGGCGGGGGCACGCTCTATGGCTATGGCGTGTCCCCTGGGCCCGGTGGTTCAATCGATATTTTGTCGGTCCCCGGTACCTTCGCGATCAACACCAGGTTTCGTGGGCTGACGGCTCCTCTTGATGCCCAATACGGTAGCGCAGGCCTGCAAGTGGGGGACCAAATTTATCTTACCGGCTCGGCAGGCCTTGAGGCGGGCTACTACACCTTGCTACCCGCGCACTACGCCCTCTTGGACGGTGGCATGGCCGTGTTGGCGTCGGCCCCAACGGCCCCGGTTGCCAATGCGCTGGACAACCGTTTGAACTACGATGGCTCGTACACGGTCGCGGGCCGGCGAAGCAGCAAAACCGACGGCCGCGGGGACACACGTCTTAGCGCCTACAAGCTGCTCAGTGGGACCGAGGTGCGCCGGCGCACCGAGTACCAGGAATTCAGCGCCGACCGCTTCTTTGCCGCGCAGGCCACGGCCCTCGGTGTACCCACGCCAGACCTACCGCGCGATGCCGGGCAACTCAGCTTTAAAGTGACTGAAAAGCTGGACCTGGCGGGCCTTTCGCGTTTGCACGGCTCCAGTGCGGCGGGAAACAGCGGCCATGCCGGCCTGGTGGACATCAGCGCCCCGCGCATCACAGTGACCGCCGACACAGCCACTGAGGTCGATGGCGCAGTGCGCCTGCTGTCCGACCAACTTACGGCTCTGCGCGCCGATAGCTTGTTGCTGGGTGGACGCCGCACGCTTGGCACAGATGGCATGCAGCTGCAAGTCGACGCAAGCACGGTTCGCATCGACAACAACAGCGCGCATCCGCTGCAGGGGCTCGAGCTGTTGATGGTGGCCCAAGACACGGTGGAGCTTAGCGGACGCGCCAGCGTAGCGGCTCAAAGTATGGCGGCAACGGGTGGCGCCACGATCGCCCAAACGGCCGTTGATCTGAACTTGGTGGGTGCCGATGCCGATGCCGATGGTGCAGTTCTGCGCTTAAGCAGCGCGGGCGCAGTCAATATCAGTCGTGACACACCCAACGGTGAGGCTGGGCGTTTGATCGTGAACCAGGGCGCGCAGATTTCAGCCAGTGGCGCAATCTGGTTGGACGCCACCAAGGAAATGAGCTTCCAGCCAAGCCTGGACCTCGCCACTGGCAGTGCCTTTGCCGTGCGCTCGCCAGGTATCAATCTGGGCGATGTTAGTCAGCCCGACGCGGCTCTGGGCTTGACCCTGGGGAGCGCCACGCTGGACAAGCTCAATGCCCTTTCGGTCTTGGACTTGGCAAGCTATTCGTCGATACAAAGCTATGGCAACCTCACACTAGGTAGCGACGCGACCCAGCAGCTCAAACTGCGTGCGGGAAACCTATCGTCCAACGGCGCCAATCTGAACCTTAAGGCCAAGGCCATCGAACTTTCGGGCTTGTCCAAGGGCAAGGGCACAGCTAACGCAACCGGCGGCAGCGGCACCTTGGAGGTGGAAGCGGACGAAGTCACGCTGGGCGCCGGGGTATTGAAGGCCCAGGGTTTTGCCAGCACCCAAATCAAGGCAAAAAATGCTTTGGTGTTTGACGGTAGTGACGTACAGCTCTGGGTGGACAACGCACTCACGTTGACCAGCCCGCTCATTACAGGGACCCCCGGGACCGTGGCCCAGACGACTGCAGGCGCGGCTATGCACCTAGAAAAGTTAGACCCGTCCGCAGACACGACCGCCACCGGCCTGGGTGCCAGCCTGGGCTTCTCAGGCAAAACTCTGGCCGTTGCAACTTCTATCCTTGCCCCGGCGGGACAAATCAACCTGAGCGGCACCAATGGCGTTGAAGTCAATAGCGGAACGCTCGACGTCTCGGGTGTATCCATGGCATTCGGTAACGGTATGGCGTATGCGCCAGCAGGAAGCATCCGCATCGATGCGGGGCAAGGAAATCTGACACTGTCCAGCGCCGCAACGCTCGATTTATCTTCGGTGGGCGCAGATGCCGGCAGCCTGGACCTGCGCGCCATTGCCACGGACGCCACGGTTGCGCTTGGCGCGGTCTTGCTGGCTAATGCGCAAGCCGGGGTGGGCAACACCACGGCCGAACATCCCTTGCAAGCCAGCTTTTCTCTGGACGCGGGCAGCACGCCCGCCAACTTTGATGCGCTGAACGATAGTCTAAATAGCAGCGGGTTTACCCAGTCGCGCACGGTGCGGGTGCGGCGTGGTGATCTAGAAGTAGGTGCCGGCAGCAGTATCACGGCGCGGGCGATTGCCTTGTCCGCTGACAACGGCAACCTGACGGTCTCTGGCACCTTGGACGCCAGCGGTCCCAGCGGTGGCACGATTGATTTGTATGCCGCCAGCGCAGGGGGTACTGACACCGGTAAGCTGGCACTCACCGGCGCCACCTTGCTCGCCCACGCCACCGAGCCTGCGACGAGTGCTGCAGGCAGCCTGGGCGACGGCGGCCACATCACCTTGGGTGTGAGTAATACAGGCTCCAAGGGCGGTGCCTTGCTTAGTTTGGACGCAGGTAGCACCTTGAACACCTTGGGCCAGGGTGCAGGCTCCGGCGGTGCGGTGCTGTTGCGCGCTCCGGTCATTGCGAGCAAAGATGACGTGGAACAAAAATTTGTGGAAGTAAGCACACTGGCAGCAACCGTACAGAGCGGTGCACTGACCTTGGAGGCGGTGCAGTCCTACCAATACAAAGGCGGCAGTACCTTAGGCAGCGCCGATGTAGAAGTATTCAAAAAAGGTGCCAAACGGCTTATGGCCAATGCCGATAAAGTGATATCGCGTTTAGCGACACCGGCATTGCAGGTCCAGCCTGGGGTGGAGGTGCGGTCCAGTGGAGACTTGACGGTATCGGTCAACGAGCAGGATCCAGACCCTTCCAAGCGCGGCTGGAACTTTGGCGAAACACAGGTCGCAAAAGGAAAGGTCGTAAGCCAATGGCGCTTTGGTGATGCGAAGGTGCCCGGCACCTTGACCCTTCGCGCGGGCGGGGATCTGACGGTGAGTGGGTCTATCAGTGATGGTTTTAGCGCCGAAAGTGGCCTGGCCATGCCCCAGTGGGCTTTGCGTTCAGACGACAGTTGGTCCATGCGATTGGTGGCGGGCGGAGATTTGGCAGCTGCAGCTCCGATGGCCACCCGCGCGTTCAGCGCTGCGGGTGGCGCCAAAGGAAGCTTTACGCTCACCTTTGCCAGCCTCGTGGCTAAAGGCGATGTCCCATCGGCCCTGATTCGTACAGGTACCGGAAGCATCGAGATAGCAGCCGCACAAGACATCGGCTTGGAAAAATTCAAAAAAATTGCCAGTGCCAGTATTTACACCGCAGGCAAACGAGCCCCGTTGCCGGACGAAGTTACACCGCCCCTCACGCCAGAAGATGCCCAATTCAACGCGCCGGTGAATGCAGCTTTTGGCATAGAGGGCGGCGCCATCTCTTTGCGAGCCGGTGGCGACGTCGTCGGCGTGGCTTCGGCGCAAACCGTGAACAGTTGGTTGTTCCGGCAGGGACGAACCGAAACCAACAGCATGGGCGAGCAAGTGTTTGCCAAAGACCCAACCGGCCAAAGCTTGAACACCGCCTGGTGGTCGCGACCCGATTACCTCGGCTCGGGCCTGGCGACGCTGGGCGGCGGCGATATCACGGTCACGGCCGTGCGGGGCTCGGTGATGGACCTGACGGCCAGTACGGCAACCAACGCCTATATCAAGGCCAAGCCCGACACCACGCCCTTGGCAAGCCAGTTGGTAGAGCAAGGCGGCGGTGACCTTCGGGTAAGGGCCGGAAAAAACATTGCCGGCGGCCAGTTCTACGTCCAAAAAGGCAGCATGGTGCTCCGGGCCGATGGTGCGGTGGTTGCCGGCAAACTGAAGGTTGAGGACAATTTGGCAGGTGAGAACGATCCGGCCTTGCGCGCGATGCGACCGGTGCTGGCCTTAGGCGATGCATCCGCCCAGGTGACTGCGGGAGCCAATCTCGAGATTGAGACCATTTACAACCCGACCTTGACCTTGCAAAGCGCAAACAATGCAAGCGTGGTGAACTTCGAGACCGCGAGCCAGGCCAGTAGCCAATACAGCAACTTTTTAAGCTACGGCCCGCAAAGTAGCGTGGGTATGACCAGCGTGGGTGGCGACGCTCTGCTGGCGGGCGGATCCAAGCTCGTGCTGGACGCGTCTTTGGCTGGCTTGGGTCTGACAGAACAGAGTATTCCTGACGAGTTTGTGCAATTGATGGCCTTGGCGCCGCCTGGCTTAGGCCTTGCCGCGCTGAGCGGCAGTGTGCTCACCAAAGCAGGCTTTGCCATGACCCCCGCAAGCCGGGGCGCCCTCGAAATCTTCGCTCAAAAAGACGTGGTGTTGCGAAACGACGCCCCCATCCTGATGCTCGATGCTGCGCCAGACAACCTTAACAGCGCGGCTGCGCCTAGCTTGCTCAACGGCAGCGATTTGGACGCACTGGTCGGCAAAAGCATGGGGCTGGCAGCCCACACCAGTGGGGGCTTGCATACGGGAGACACCCGCCCTGTGCGTGTTGTAGCCTTGAGCGGCGATATCACCGGTTTAGGCGTGGCCGCTTCGATGCTTACCGTGCCCAAACGGATCGAAGTGCAGGCTGGGCGTGACATTGTGGACATGGGCTTTGTGGCACAACATCTGAGCGCTACCGACGTGAGCACGGTGGTGGCAGGCCGCGACCTGACCAATAGCACCAATTTTGAAACCGCAAGCCCGGTCCAGCAGGTCGTTGCGGGGCCGGGGCTGCTGGTGATAAATGCCCAAAAAGGCTCTATTGATCTCGGAAACTCGGCCGGCGTAGTGACCCGTGGAAATTTGGACAATCCCTACTTGCCAACCGGTGGCGCCGCCATTGAAGCGGTGGCCGGTACGGCTTTGTCAGCCGCCTATCTTTCTCGCAATCCCGCGCAAGCGGAGCGCGAAAACGCTGAGCTTTTTGCCGCAATATCCGCTCCTTACAGCACCGAGCCAACAAGCAAATTCTTTGATGCGAGCAAAGAGGCAAAGCTCAAAGCCTTTGACGCCGCGATCGCCACGCAATTTGTCGCGCCCGTGAAAGGTGCAGGAAGCATTTTGTCTTTTGGCAGCCAGTTTAAGACCGAGCAAGGTGGCGCGATTGATTTGTGGGCGCCCGGGGACGAAGGCTCGGTGATCGCTGGTTTGGTAAGCATCCCCTTTTACTTGCAGAGCAAAACGGCGGCCGACACGGGTATTTTTACGGTCGCCGGTGGGGCCATTCGGTCCTTGGTCGGGCGGGACTTTATCGTGAACCAGGGCCGCGTCTTTACGCTCGGTGGGGGTGGCATCAGTCTGGTCTCGCAATACGGAGATATCGATGCTGGTCGGGGTGCAAAGACTGCTGGTTCAGCGCCGCCGCCCCTGCTGACCACCGATGCCAGCGGCAACACAAAGCTCGACATTGCGGGCTCGGTTTCCGGCTCCGGAATTGCCACTCTGCGCACCTCGGACACACAGGCAGTCGGCGATGTGGTCGCCCTTGCGCCGCGTGGTGTTTTCGATGCGGGTGACGCCGGAGTGCGGTCTACCGGACAGGCGAACATCCAGGCCAATCTAGTGCGCAATGCAGACAATATTTCTGCTTCGGGCGGCTTGGGCGGCTCGGTGGCTTTGACCCTTGAGGCGCCTAGCGCCCCTAGCGCGGCTGCGCCGAGCACTGAAACGGCAAGCGCTGCCAAGCAGGCGAGCGGCACGCAATACAACGCTCCACCCCCACAAACTTTGGCACTGACGGTCGATGTGCTGGGCTACGGCGATGTCAACACCAGCGACGCCGCCAATGCAGACGAGTGCGGTGCCGACGAAGACTGCGAAGCGCTTGACGCCACGGGTACAAAGAAGCGCAAAGCCCGCAAGCCCAAGACACCGTAACAGCTAGACACCTCCAGCCGCAACACCCCACTTCTTTAGGCCCCACTTCTTTACGCCCCACGAGCTTTTTATGACCCACTACTCCTCCCTCTTACGCGCACCTCTTGCCCTTCGCGCCGCCCTGGCGCTGGCGTTTTGCCTGGCTCTTCCGTTCGCCCATGCCGAAGGCGACTTCAAGCACGGAAAAAAGCTGGTGTTCGACACCACGCAAAGCGGCAACAAGCTCGACGCTGCGGTCAGCCAGCTGCCCTTGCTGGTGCGCTTGCACAGTGGCAACTTCACCTTCTCTGAGGCCAAGCCCGATGGCTCGGACCTGCGTTTTTTTGCCGGCGACGGCAAAACCGCGCTGAAGTACAGCATCGAAAAGTTTGACGCTGTCAACGAAATCGCCCTGGCTTGGGTGCAGGTGCCCAAGATCAACCCCGACATCAAGACCGAGTCGATTTGGGTGCGTTGGGGCCACGAGGGCGCAGCCAGCACGCAAGACAGCAAGGCCACGTTTGATGCGTCCCACCTGCTGGTGTTGAACTTTGACACGCCCGAGGCCGTGAAAGACAGCAGCGCCAACGCCCTGGCGCCAAAAGAGGCCACCACCAAGCCGCTAGAGAACGGGCCCATAGGCGGTGCGGCCAGCTTCGATGGCAGCAGCCGCATCGTGTTGCAAGGCCCAGCGCTGCAACTCAAGGCGATTGACGGCTTTACCTTGAGCACGTGGGTCAACCCGGTGGCGGCCGAAAAAGGCGGCCTACTATCGGTGTCCAACGGCGCTCTGAGTGTGGCGCTGGATGCTGCGGGCAAACTGCAGCTGTCGGCGGGCAAAGCGCAGCTGCTATCGAGCCTGGCACTCAAGCCCGGTGTTTGGCAGCACGTCGCGATTACTGCGGCGGCAGGCAAGGCGCAAATTTATCTGGACGGCGTGCAAGTAGCCGACGGTGGCCTGGCCTGGCCTGACCTGGCGGGTGACGTGGTGGTAGGCGAGGGCTTTCGCGGCGGCCTCGATGCGCTCACGCTGTCCAACACGGCGCGCCCCGTGGACTATGTGCTGGCACTGGCCTACACCCAAATGGCCGATTCGGCCATGGTGGGTTTTGACGACGGCGAGGTAGCTGCCGAGGGCGAGATCAACTACTTTGCCATTTTGCTGGGCGCCGTGACGATTGATGGCTGGGTGGTGATTGGTATTTTGGGCGTCATGGCCTTGGTCAGTATTTGGGTCATGATTGAGAAGACCCTCACGCTGATGCGTGCCGAAGAGGCCAATGCCGCGTTTTTAGAATTGTTTAAAAACCAGTCTCTGGCCTTGCTGAACCCTGCCGATGCGCAGTACCAAGCCGCCCAGCGCAACCAAGCCTTTAAGTACTCGTCGATTTACAACTTGTATGCCGTGGGTATGCACGAGGTGGAGCAGCGCTTCAAGGCGCAAAAGGCTGCAGGCCGAGAGCCGCACATCACCGCCGCAGCGCTAGAGTCCATCCGTGCCGCACTTGACGCGTCCATTGTGCGTGCGAGCCAAAAGTTCAACAGCGGCATTGTTTTACTCACCATTTCCATCTCAGGCGGTCCGTTTTTGGGCTTGCTGGGCACGGTGGTGGGCGTGATGATTACCTTTGCTGCCATTGCGGCAGCAGGTGACGTGAACGTCAACGCCATTGCGCCCGGTATTGCTGCGGCGCTGGTGGCTACCGTGGCAGGCTTGGCGGTGGCGATTCCGGCGCTTTTTGCTTACAACTGGTTTGCTATCAAGATCAAAAACATTGCTGCGGACACCACTGTGTTTGCCGACGAGTTCTTGACCAAGTCGGCCGAGCTGCACGGGCAGCAAGCATTGCTAGACGCCTAAGCACTTATCTACAAAGCGCTAGCCCGTGCAAATCCAAGACGACAACGCCCCCTACGACGATATCAACGTCACGCCCATGCTCGACTTGGCTTACGTGCTCTTGGTGATTTTTATCATCATGACCACGGCTTCGGTTCAGGGTGTAAAGGTGGAGCTGCCTAAGACAAAAACCATCGAAAACCTGGCTAAAAAAGGCGTAAAGGCGATCACCATTTCTCAGGCTGGCGACCTGTACCTGGACACCTACCCGGTCACGCCCGAGCAGCTGGCGCAGCGCCTGGGCGAGATGAAAAACGCCAACCCTGGTCAGTCCATCGTGATCAAGGGCGACGCGCACACCCAGTACGCCAAGGTGATGCAGGTGCTGGAAATTGCCAAGCGCGCCGACATTACTGAGATCGGCCTGGCCACGGGCCGCGCCCAGGGCGGTTAGCCCCGGCGCATAAGGAAGACCATGAAAGTCGAAACCGAAACCAAGCCCTACGACACGATCAACGTCACTCCGATGTTGGACTTGGCCTATGTGCTCCTGGTGATCTTCATCATCATGACCACCGCATCGGTGCAGGGCATGAAGATTAATTTGCCCAAACCCAGCAACAAACCCAGCACGGTACAAAAAGAGGTACGTATCGTGCAAATTTTGCCCGATGGCAATCTGCTGCTCAATGGCGCGGCGATCACCCTGCCTGAGTTGGAGCAGCGCCTGACGGCGGCGATTGCCAAAGACAAAGATGCACCGGTCATGATCAAGGGCGACCCCCAGGCGCACTACGTAAAGGTGGTGGAGATCATTGACATGGCCGGCCGGGTGGGCATAGGCAACGTCGGGCTGGTCACGGCCCGCATTGGGACCTAGGGCGCAGGCATGAGCGAAGGCCGCAAAAAACTACTGTTTGCACTGGGGGGTTTGATCGCCTTGGTGGCGCTGGGCTTGTTGGTGTACAGCTTGGTCAGCGGCAAGTCCAAGCCGACCAGGGCGGCGCCAAAGATTTCGCTCATCCCCATGACGCCGCCCCCACCACCACCGCCGCCCAAAGAGGAGAAAAAGCCCGAGCCGCCTAAAGAGCAAAAAGAGGTGAAAGAAATGCCTGCTCCGCCCAAAGACGCTCCGCCGGCACCCCCTTCGCAAGAGCTCAAGATGGACGGACCCGCAGGCGATGGCCCAAGCGCCTTTTCGGCTGGCAAGATTACCAGTGAAGACATTAGCAAAGTGGGTAAAGGACCCACGGCCGCGGCCGTATTGCCCGCGACCGGTTTGTTTAGCCCCTTCGGCGGCTATGCCAATCAAATCAAGTCCGAAGTGCAGCGCTTGCTGCAACGTAACAAAGACCTGCGAACCCAGAGCTACCGGATTGAGGTGCAGATCTGGCTCGACAAAGACGGCAGCCTGCAGCGCCACGAGCTGGTGGGCAG
This sequence comes from Comamonas sp. lk, assembly GCA_945901215.1. Classification (GTDB taxonomy): domain Bacteria; phylum Pseudomonadota; class Gammaproteobacteria; order Burkholderiales; family Burkholderiaceae_C; genus Allorhodoferax. The sequence continues at coordinate 8,742 of CAMDKE010000012.1, read as the reverse complement.
CACCGGCGACACCGAGCTTGACAGCTTGATCAGTCAGACGCTAGCGGCCACCAAGGCCTTTAGCCAGCCCCCCGACCGCATGCCGCAGCCGATCAGGCTGCGTATCAACACCGCAAACCGATGATTTTGGAAAGGTAATTTGTATGGGCCGCTTTGGTTTAAGAGCTACTCAGGCGCAATGGCTTCTTTGGTGCCTCGGTGCAAGCAGCAGCATGCTGCTGCCGATTGACACCCTGTATGCCCAAACGTCCGGGGCGTCCGTGGCGCCCCTTCAGTCCACTGCCGAGCGCAGTGGCGTGGACCAAGTCCAGGCCACCGTCAACGCGCTGCTGGACGCATTGGTCGATGGCGGCATCCTGACCAGGGAAAAAGCCGATGCGCTGGTGGCTGCGGCCAAGGCCAAGGCAGCCGCAACGGCAGGCTCAATGACCCCCGCACCCCACGTTCCTGTTGCGGGCGACGCCCAGGCAGCTGGCCTGGGTCAGGCGGCAACGCCGCCCGAGGCCAACCGGGCTGCGGTAGAAGAGTTTGACAAAGACGGCAAGAAAATCGTCCGCATACCCTATGTGTCTGAAGCGACAAAAAGGGAACTGCGCGAACAAGTCAAACGCGAGGTGCTGGCGCAGGCCAAAAAAGAACGCTGGGGCGACTCGGGGGCTTACCCATCCTGGTTAAACCACGTCCAGTTGCATGGCGACTTAAGGTTGCGCGAAGAGGCCACCTTATTGGCCAATGGCAACACCGCACCTGGCATTGGTTACACCAACAGTAACCAGCAGACCTTTATGACGCGCGCCGCTGATATCTCCACCATTCCAACCAACAAAGGCGGCTTTCCCGTGCCCAACTTCAACACCGAGGACGACTCCAACCGCATGCGCCTGCGTGCGCGCTTGGGGGTAGGAGCCACGGTTAGCGAGGACGTGTTGGCAGCGCTGCGCTTTTCGACCGGCAACACCACGGACCGGACCTCCACCAACCAAACCATGGGCCAGTCCTTCAACAAGTACACCGTGGTGCTCGAACAGGCCTACCTCTCCTTCCGGCCGCTGGGCCCGGTGGCTGACTTCCGGGGCGGACGTATGCCCAACCCCTTCTTTTCCACGGATTTGGTTTGGGCTGATGACTTGGGCTTTGAAGGCGTGGCAGTGTCAGGCAAGCAGGTGTTTGGTGGTACCTCCGAAGCTTTCGCTACGGCGGGCTACTTTCCGCTGTCCGAGTTCAAACCAGGCACCTCACGGTCCAAGGCGGTGGTGGGCTTGCAAGCCGGTGCGGCCATGAAGTGGGGCAATAGCGGCCAGCTGAAAGTTGGGTTGGCGGTGTACGATTACCAAAACGTGGCAGGCGAGAAAGAAACGTCCGCCAACCGCGCAACGTTATCCGATTACGCTGCACGGTACGAGTACGGCGCGGGCTTTCGCCAACGCGGCAACACTTTGTTTGACGTCAATGAGCCGTTTGACAGTGGTACGCCGGTCTACGGCCTGGCCTCGGACTTCCAGGTTCTCAATCTGACGGCGGTGCTGGATCTGCCTACTTTGGCAGGCTTGCCCCTGACGATTACCGCAGATGCGGTGACTAATTTGGCCTTTAACCGCGACGCCATTGCCAATCGCACCGGTTTCACGCTGACCGACGGCCGGGAGTCGGGCTATCTGGCCAAAATTGCCCTTGGTCAACACACGGTGCGGCGCAAGGGCGAATGGAATGCCTCCCTGGCCTACCGCTACCTGGGCAGTGACGCCACTTTGGACGCGTTCACCAACTCCGATTTTGGCTTGGGCGGCACCAACAACCAGGGTTTTATTGTGGGAGGAAACTACGCCATCTTCAATAACACCGTGCTGTCGGCACGCTGGATGAGCTCGAACCAAATTGACTCCTATGCGCCGGGCTCCGACCCAGTGACAAAGCTGTCGGTCGACACTTTGCAGTTTGACCTCGCGGTTCGCTTTTAAGTTCGCCATGCCTTGCCCGTTCGCCCCCACCACCTACAGCCGCCTTGCCGTGGTCTTTGCCTTGTTTTTGGGTATTGCTGGCGCACATGCCGCCGATGACAAAGACAAAAAGGCCGCGCGCGCCCAGCAAGACCGCATTGCCAAAATGCAGCAAATACAGCAGGCATTGCAACAAGAAAAAATCCTGCTGAGTACCGAGCGTGACGAGCTCCAAGGAAAACTGAAAAGAGCGCAGACTCAAGTGGCTAAGCTGGCCCCAATGGCCAAGCAAGAGGCGCAGTTGCGCGCGCAATTGCAGGACTTGCAGGGCGAGAAGGCCACTCTGGTCGATTCTCTGAAATCCACCGAAAGCGCCTTAATGGTTTTGCGCAGCCAGCAGCAAAACACCCTTGGCCAATTAGCCGCCACCCAGGCCACGCTTGAAAACACGCGCACTACATGGGAAGGCACCCAACAAAGCCTCGCTCAGCGCGACAAGGCGCTGGCCTTTTGCCAAGACCAGAACCGGGCCTTCTACGAGATCAACCGCAAGTTGCTTCAGCGTTTTGAGTCCACCGTGGCCGCAATGACGCCCTGGTACGCCTTGCCCTTGCAGTTTGACCGCGTGGCATTGGAAAACGAGGGGCTGGTGATTCGCGACCAGATTGAGGAGCGCAAGTTGCCAATGGATAGCAAAGCGCCCTGATATGACATTTTTTTGTCACTTTGTGAATTTAGTATTCACAAAGTTTTTGACAGAAAGATGAATAAATTGACTAAATCACCGCGATCTTTCGATGGCCCGCCCGCAGAGAACATGCGGTTGGCTCAACGAGGTTTTACCCTGCTGGAACTGCTGGTGGTGATTGTCATCATCGGCATGCTGGCCTCTTACGTCGGTCCGAAGTACTTTGCCCAAATTGGCAAGTCCGAGGTGACGGTGGCCAAGGCGCAGCTGGAGGGCTTGTCCAAAGCGATGGACACCTTTCGCATCGATGCAGGCCGCTACCCCTCAGCAGAGGAGGGTTTGCGCGCGCTCATGGTCAAACCCGACAGCGCCACCGGCTGGAACGGCCCCTACCTGAAAAAAGACGTTCCGCTAGACCCCTGGGGCCATCCCTATGTTTACAAACTGGGGGGTGCAGCCTCGCCCAACGGGGTGGTCGCTGACTACCAAATCATCTCCCTGGGCAAAGACGGCCAGCCCGGGGGCAGTGCTGAAGATGCAGACCTAAGCAACTAAGGCCGCTTGCCGTGAAATACCAGGCACGCGCCATCACCGACGAGCATGCGGTTGTGCAATGGGAGTTTGATGCGCTTGACCACGCCGACGCGCAGCGCCAGGTGCGTGAGCGTGGCCTGTACTTGGTGCGACTGCAGGGCGCCGACGTGCCGGGCACCGGTATCTGGGGTCGCTTGCAGGGCGTGCTTGGTCAGCGTGGCTCGCTCCTGCCGCTGGTCATGTTTAGCCAAGAGCTGCTGGCACTATTGCAAGCTGGCTTGGGATTGGTGGAGGGCCTGGAGGCTCTGCTGGAAAAAGAGACCCACCCGGCCTTGCGGCTCATCCTGTCGGGGCTGCTGCAAGCGCTGCGTGACGGTAGGCGCTTGTCGGGCGCCTTGGCCGAGCAGCCGCGCCATTTCCCGCCGCTGTACATCGGCCTGGTGCGCGCCGCCGAGGGCACCAGCAGCTTGCCGCAGGCATTGGATCGATTTATTACGTACCAGCAGCGCATCGACGCGGTGCGCACCAAAGTCGTCAGCGCGGCCATCTATCCGGCCATATTGATCAGCGTGGGTACGCTGGTGAGTCTGTTTTTGATGGTGTACGTGGTACCGCGATTCGCGGAGGTATACCAAGGCGCCGGGCGCCAGATGCCCTGGCTGTCGCAGCAAATGCTGGCGCTGAGCGCGCTGCTGACCGACCACCTGGTTTTTCTGCTGGCCTTGGCGGTGGCCGCCTTGCTGGGCTTTGCCGCATCAGCCAAAAAGTTTCAGGCCGCAGGCGGCTGGATGGGCTTGTTGACCCGTCTGCCGGGTTTGGGGGAACGGGTGCGGGTGTACGAGCTCTCGCGCCTGTACATGACTTTGGGGCTGCTGCTGGAGGGGGGTATTACCCTGGTTTCGGCCATGGACACCGTGGACTCGGTGGTTTCGCCCGCAGTGGCGCAGCGCCTGCGCCAGGCCAGCGCCCAGGTGCAGACCGGCGCGCCGGTATCACTAGCCTTTGCCGCGCAGAACCTGACTACCCCCATCTCCCTGCGCATGCTGGCCGTGGGTGAGCGTTCGGGCGATCTGGGTGGCATGCTGCGCCAATCGGCGGCGTTTTATGACAGCGAGATTACCCGTTGGATTGACCGTTTTATGCGCAGTTTTGAGCCGCTGTTGATGACAGCCATTGGCCTGATCGTAGGCGTGATCGTGGTGCTGTTGTACATGCCCATTTTTGATTTGGCGGGGTCGTTTTAATGGCAACCGTCAGCCGGGCTTACGCATTACCCGATGCCGCCGCGCTGCGACAAACCTATGCCCAGGCGCGCAGCCAAGGGCGCAGCGCCACCAGCGCACTCGCTGGCTTGGCCGCGCCCGGTGCAGGCGACGAGCGCACGGTGTTGCGTCAGGTGGGTGCACTTTTGGATATGCCGGTCGTAGAGACCGCGCACTTGTTTTCGTGCACACCGGCCCTGGCCGTATTGCCACTGGCCCTGGCGCTGCGGCGACGGTGCATGGTCGTGCGCGTGCCGCCCTCTGGCGCATTGCAGGCGGTGGTGGCGGACCCGTTTGACACCGACCTGATGGCCTGGCTGCAATCGCTGGCGCAGGCGCCACTGGGTTTTGCGCTGGCGCTGCAAGAAGACATAGCGGCTTATCTCGTCAAGCTCGAAGAAGGCGCGCGTGCCACCGACGGCCTGGGTCAGAACCCCGACGACAGCTCCGCCAGCGACACCCAGCGCGACAAGCGGGCGGCATCGAGCTTGTCACTCTCGGCCTTGGGTGAATCGGCCAGCCCGGCGGTCAAGCTGGTTAACTCGATCTTGTACGACGCCCTCAAGGCCGGTGCGTCAGACATCCATATTGAATCCACGGCAACGGGCATCAGCGTCAAGTTTCGTATCGATGGCGTGCTCGACCATGCGCTCACGGTGCCGGGCGTGGAGCTGGCCGAGTATGTGATTTCGCGCCTGAAGGTGGTCGCCGAGCTCGATATCTCCGAGCGCCGTGTACCGCAGGACGGCAGCTTCATGGTGTCCGATGCGGACCGCGATATCGATTTGCGCCTCTCCATCATGCCCAGCATCCACGGCGAGGATGCGGTGATCCGTGTGCTGGACAAGCGCGCCATGATTGAGGCCTATGGCTCGCTGTCCTTGGACGCATTGGGCTTTGACCAGGCTTCGCTTGCGGTGCTGCGCCGGCTGGCGCAAGAGCCCTACGGAATGTTGCTGGTGACCGGCCCTACCGGCTCGGGCAAAACCACCACGCTGTACGGCGCGCTGACCGAAATTCACGATGGCCGGAGCAAAATCATCACCATCGAAGACCCGGTGGAATACCAGTTGCCCGGCGTGCTGCAGATCCCGGTGAACGAAAAAAAAGGCCTGACATTTGCCAAGGGCCTGCGCTCCATCCTGCGCCACGACCCCGACAAAATCATGGTCGGCGAGATACGCGACAACGAGACCGCCGAGATCGCGGTGCAGTCGGCCCTGACCGGCCACCTGGTGCTGACCACGGTGCACGCCAACAATGTGTTTGACGTGCTGGGGCGCTTTGTGCACATGGGCATTGACCCTTATTCTTTTGTGTCGGCGCTCAACGGCATTTGGGCCCAGCGCCTGCTGCGCGTCAACTGCCCGCACTGCAGCGTGGCGCACAGCCCCAGCGCCCAGGAATGCGAGAGCGCCGGTTTGGCGCCCGGCGACAGCTCCGCCATCTGGAAAGCAGGCCGTGGCTGCGGCGACTGCCGGGGCACCGGCTACAGAGGCCGGCGCGCGATTGCCGAAATTCTGCTGCTCAATGACGAGCTGCGCGAACTGATTATTGAAAAAGCGCCGATCCGCAAAATCAAAGAGACCGCCCACCGCCAGGGCACGCGCAGCCTGCGCGATGCGGCCATGGCCCTGGCGCGCCGCGGTGAGACCACGCTGGCGGAAGTTAACCGGGTGACGCTTAATGCCTAGCTTCCTGGGCCAAGGTTTTGCCCTCAGCCTGGGGCCGCACGGCGCCGAGCTGGCGCTGCGCGGCGGCCTGTGGCGCCCGCGCTTTCAGCTGCTGGAGTCGGTGGTCTGGGAGGCGCAAGCCAGCGACGCCCAGCGCGGCGCGGCGTTGGACGCACTCTTGCTACGCCACGCGGCGGCGGGCAGCACACTCCACGTGCTGGTGGCCGACGTGTGGACGCCCACCGCCAGCGTGCAGCCGCCGGCAAACGGTGGGACCTTGGAGGACCTGCAGGCCGCCGTGGCGCTGCGCCTGCGCGCCGTGACTGACGGCACCACCGGATGGGAGGCCGCCAGCGAGCCGCGCGTGAGCGGGCGATTTGTCGCCAGTGCGCTGCGCAGCGGCTTACTGGACGTGCTGCGTAAGCAGTGCCAGCGCCATGGAATGTATTTGGTTTCGGTGCAACCTCTGTTTGCTGCCGTGTGGAACCATTGGCATTCAGCCCTGGCGAGTGGCCAGTGGTTGGGAATTTGCAGTGCGGGCGTGCTGACCCTGTGTGTCGCGCCCAAGATCCACATGGAGCAACTGCGGCGCCTGGACTTTGCTGCGCAGGATGCCGAAAACCCGCATTGGCCGGTAGACGCGGCGCAGCGCGAGGGCCTGCGTCTGGGCTTACCCGTGCCGGCGACCCTGGCACTGTGCGGAGCGGTTCCACTGCCCTGGCGCGACACGATGCGGGCGGCTGCAAGTGCGCGGCGCGGCGCCTCGGTGGTCTACCTGGGGCCAGTGGGCGATGCGCCCAGCCTCTGGGGCCTGCGGACATGAACCGCCTTAGCCTGGACTTTGCACCGCGTAGCGTGCGGTATTGGTGGGCACGCTCTGGCGCGGCTTTGCGTGCGGCATTGGTCGGTGCTACGCTGGCCCTGACCGCAGGCCTGTGGTGGACCATGGAGATTGCGTCTGATCGCCAGCAGTTGCAGCAGGCCCTGGCCCGAACTGCGCCCGCGGCGGTGCAGCCCCCCCAGCAGCGCACGACCTTGGCAGCCAAGGGCGCACTGGCCATTGACGCAGCACAGGCCAAGGCCATGAACCGGGCGCTGGTCGCGCTCAACCGCCCCTGGCCTGAGCTCTGGGACGCATTGGAGCGGGTGTCCAGCGCGGCGGGCGTCCATGTGGCGATATTGGAAATGCGGCCCGACTCGGCCGCTTCGGACCAAGACCCCGGACTCGCGCAGGGGATGCGCCTGCTGGCCGAATCCAAGGACAGCGCCCACATGCTAGGTTTTATGCGCCGACTGCGTGCTGAACCGTTTTTTGTGTCGGCAGTGCTGAGTTCTCACCAGGTCAACGCGCAAGACCCCAATATGCCCCTGCGCTTTGAAGTCTTGCTCCGTTGGATGCAAGCCAGCCCATGAGCAGCAAATTAGCCCCGGCCATGCACTTACGCCAGGTGCTTCAGGACGCCCTGCTGCGCGCTGGCCGCGCCAGCCCGCTGCTGTGGCTGGCAGTGGCCCTGTGGCTGGCCGTGCTGGTGCTGGCGGCGCTGGTGCTGCCGTCGCAATATGCCGGGCACATAAAAGACCAGGAGGCACTGCGGCAAGCCCAGAGTGCCCAGAGCCAGCGCAGCCAAGCCACTGTGCAAAACAGCGCGACCGGCACGGCGCAGCCCCTGTCGCAGCGCGAGAGCAGCCAGCGCAACGTGGTGCAATTCAAAGCCATGCTGGCCCAGGCACCGCTGCCCGAAGACGCACAAAAAACTCTGTTTACGCTGGCCAAACGCTGGCAGCTCGAACTGCCGCAAGGCCAGTACAAGCAGGCCTGCGATGACAGTGGCGCTTGGTGCAGCTACCGCATGCAGCTGCCGGTGGTGGGTGAATACGCGGCGGTGCGCGGCTTTGTGCAAGAAGCCTTGCACACGCTACCGAGCTTGGCGCTGGACGGGGCGACCTTTAAGCGCGAGGGCGCCGCAGCCGCCGAGCTAGAAGTAGCCCTTCGCTGGACGCTCTACCAAGCCCCGGTGCGAGCTGCAGGAGAAGCGCCATGAGGCTACGCCAAGTTATTGGGGTCGCTGCGCTGCTGGTGTCGGGCTGGTTGGCATTTTTTGCCGACAAAACTCCCAGTGGCGACGCCGATCTGGTGGTCCCCACCCGCTCCAACGCTACCACCCCGCCCGCACGGGCCGCCACGGCGCAAAACGAAGCCACCAGCAGGCCCCGGGCTGCAAACCAAGGCCCGGCGAGCCCTGAGGCGGTGCTGGCGCTGACCGAGCGCCTTGCGGCCCCAAAGCCTGATGCCCAGCGCCCCGGTGCGCAAGGCTTTGGTGCGCGGTCTTGGACGCCACCACCCCCACCGGAAAAACCCGTGGCCCCAAAAGCCCCGCCACTGCCGTTTAGTTTTTTGGGCAAGCAGTTGCAAGCCGGTGTTTGGCAGGTGTATTTGGCCGCAGGCGAAGACTTGCGGCTGGCGCGCGTGGCCACCGTGATCGATGGCCAGTACCGCGTGGAGTCCATCGTGCCACCGCTGATCGTATTTACCTACCTGCCGCTCAATGAGCGCCAAACACTCGATATTGGAGCGCCCTAGTGAGCCCATGCAATCACCCCCTGCCCTTGGTCTGTGCTCGTACGGGCGCAGTTGTTGCCCTGGCCTT
>CAMDKE010000011.1 GCA_945901215.1 Comamonas sp. lk | reverse complement strand
CCCTGACCCCAACGAGCGTTCCGCGTGGATGCGCGTAAAGCCGCTGGCGCTGAGCCACTGGGCCAGTTCCTCGGCACTGGTTTGGGCGGGCAGTTCAACCGGAAAAGTCAACACCAGACGCGGGTCACCGAGGGCGGCGGCCTGGCGCGACAGTGCGGCGTAAATTGTCTCGGGCGTATCGTGTTGCACAGGCAAGGCCGTGTCCTGATCAAACAGGCTACCAGCGCGGGAAAAAAGGAGTTTCAGGTGGTCATTCAACTCCGTCATCGTGCCAACGGTGGAGCGGCTGGAGCGCACCGGGTTGGTCTGGTCGATGGCGATTGCCGGGGGCACGCCTTCGACTTTGTCCACCGCCGGTTTGTCCATGCGGTCCAGAAACTGGCGGGCGTAGGCGGAAAAAGTTTCCACGTAGCGGCGCTGGCCCTCGGCGTACAGCGTGTCAAACACCAGACTCGACTTGCCCGAGCCGCTGGGGCCGGTGACCACCGTCAATTCACCGGTGCGGATGTCGAGGTCGATGTTCTTGAGATTGTGCTGCCGCGCCCCGCGAATGCGGATGGTGCCTTGGGACATAGTGAATGCTCTTTGAAATGGGGAGAAGCATTCTAGGCAGTGGTGGGTTCAATCTTTGAGTGCGCGCGACAATTCCTGGCAGGCTTCGGGGCCGAGCGCGGCCTCGATCTTGGGCAAAAGCAATAGCAATTCGTCGCAACCAGCCGCCGACTCCACGGCCAGGTTCAGGCGAAACCCCTTCAGGCCCAAGCTGGCCGTGAGCTGTGTGGCCAAGGGCTTGGCGAGGGTGTAACGCGCCTGTGCACTGCGCGCGCGGGGCAGCGAGGCTTCAAAGGGGGGCGCGTTATCGGGCGCCATGGCCGGGGGCGCTGCGCGCGGCGATTCCACCGCCAGTACCAAACCGCAGTCCACCAGGTGCTGCACGTCGGCCCAGGTGGCGCCCAAGCCAGCCGTTGCAGCGAGTACCTGGTCGGCGGTCTTTATGCCGTCAAAAAGAATAAAGCAGGCTCGCTGACGGGCAGAAAAAAGCGGCGAACGTTGCTTAAACGCCTGTTGCCCTTTGTCCGTTTTCGTGTACTGCATGCAAGCAAGTATAGGTACTTGCCATAAACAATACTGTTTTTGGTAATGTTATTTCACGTCATGTGCAGCCGATGCCGGTGGGACGGCGGCCGGCTCCTCGGTGTGCGTGGCGTCGCCACCGTGCTTTTCACCGCCCATATCAATATCCCCACCTTGGCTCAATATATAGATCGCCAAGGCCGCAAACACGGCAAATCCCAATGCAATTTTCCACATAGCCCTACCCCAAAAAAAAGGCTCTCAAAAAGAGAGCCTGTGAATTACCCCGACCGCGAGGGCCGGGGCGTCAACTCAACTCAACTCAAGCACAACACATTAGTCGTTGGCGTAAATGTCCACGTCTTTGGTTTCTTTGATGAACAAACCACCGATCACGACAGTTGCACCCGCAATGATGATTGGGTACCACAGGCCGTTGTACATATTGCCGGTCTGGGCCACGATCGCAAAAGCGGTGGTGGGCAGCAGGCCGCCAAACCAGCCGTTACCGATGTGGTAGGGCAGGCTCATGGACGTGTAACGGATGCGGGTGGGGAACATTTCAACCAGCATGGCAGCAATTGGGCCGTAGACCATGGTTACCAAGAGCACCAGGTAGGTGAGGATGATGACCACAGTGACTTTGTCAAACTTGGCCATGTCCGCCTTAGCAGGGTAACCCGCGGCTTTGAGCGCTGCACTGAGCTTGCCCGAGAGGACCGCGTCTTTGGCGGTTTTCTCGCCACTCAGGGCTTTCACGCTGGCGGTTGCGGCGCCGATGGCTTTGGCGTCTTTGGTCTCTGCGGCGTTCAGGTCGGCCAATTTCTTCTCAGCGGCCTCTTTGGCGGCAGCGATGTCCTCAGGCGTGACGACGGTCAGCACTTCGGTTTCACCCACTTTGATGACCGCAGGGGTTCCGGCAGGTGCGACCACGTTGTCGTAGCTCACCGATGCAGCAGCCAGCTTTTGTTTGGCGATGTCGCATGACGAGGTGAACTTCTTGGTGCCCGTGGGGTTGAACTGGAACGAGCATTCCGCAGGGTCGGCCGTGACGGTGACCTTGGCAGCGGCTTGCGCAGCAGCCAGATCGGGGTTTGCAGCCTTGGTCAAGGCCGTGAACACCGGGAAGTAAGTCACCGCAGCCAAAAAGCAGCCAGCCAAGATGATGGGTTTGCGGCCAATCTTGTCGGACAAGGAGCCAAAGACGATGAAGAAGGGCGTACCAATGACCAAGGAGATGGCGACCATGATGTTGGCCGTGGGGCCGTCCACCTTGAGCGCTTGGGTCAGGAAGAACAAGGCATAGAACTGGCCCGAGTACCAAACCACGGCTTGGCCGGCGGTCAGGCCAATGAGGGCCAAGATCACAATCTTCAGGTTCTTCCACTGGCCAAAGGCTTCGCTCAAGGGCGCTTTGGACGTCTTGCCTTCGGCCTTCATCTTGGTGAAAGCGGGCGACTCATTCATGCTCAAACGAATGTAGACCGACACGCCCAACAACAAAATAGACAGCAGGAATGGGACACGCCAGCCCCAATCGGCAAAGGCTTCTTCGCCAATAAGGGTGCGGGTGCCCAAAATCACCATCAGACTCAGGAACAGGCCCAGGGTGGCGGTGGTTTGAATCCAGGCGGTGTATGCGCCACGCTTGCCGTGGGGCGAATGCTCGGCCACATAGGTCGCAGCGCCGCCGTACTCACCACCGAGCGCCAGACCTTGCAGCATGCGCAGCGCAATCAGGATCACCGGAGCGGCAGCACCAATGGTCGCGTAATTGGGCAAGATACCGACGATAAAGGTCGACAAGCCCATGATCAGAATCGTTACCAAAAAGGTGTACTTGCGTCCGATCATGTCGCCCAGGCGGCCAAACACCAGCGCGCCGAATGGGCGCACGATGAAACCGGCAGCAAACGCCAGCAGGGCAAAAATGAAGGCCGAACCTTCATCCAAACCGCTGAAGAACTGCTTGGCAATAATGGCTGCCAAAGAACCGTAGAGGTAAAAGTCGTACCACTCAAAAACAGTGCCGAGGGAGGAAGCGAAGATGACTTTCTTCTCTTCTGCCGACATCGGGCGCGGTGCTGCAACTGCCATAGTTTTGTCTCCAATCGTTGAAAGTCCTCAAATGAGGAACACCTCTATTCTTGGCTAAGGCACTGACCCTGCTCTTACGTGAAAATAACGCCAGCTTGCGTCAAACTGACTGAACGCTGACCAACTAGGGTCAAACCCTAGGTCCGCGTTTCGCCATGCGGCAAATCAGGTCTGCCGTGGCGGCAAGCCCGTCGGCACGGTCACTACGCCATCCCAGGCGTTGCCAGCAAACCAGGCGCCGCCGTCCAGGTAGTCGCGCAACATGGGCAGCGCGTCCAAACCCCAGAACACCTTGCCGTCGACGGCATAACTGGGCACACCAAACACGCCCTGGGCGATGGCGCCGTCGGTATGGGATTTGAGTTGGTCGCGTACCTCGTCACTGCGGGGGTCCCGCACAGGCGCCAATTCGGCGCTAAGCGCTTGCAAGCGCTGGGTGTCGGCAGCGTCTTGGCCACCCTCCCACACATGGCGAAACACGGTTTCACACACATAGCGGTTTGGCAGACCCTGCGGGTCGCTGGCCACGGCCAGGCGCAATAGGCCCAGCGGGTTGAACGGGTGGGCGGCGGGCATCTCCAAACGCAGGCCTTGGGAGTGGGCCAGCCATTGCGCCTGGCGGTAGACCCACTCGCGCTTGCCCGGCACCTCGGCGGGGCCCAGCACCTTGCTGTGCTTGAGCAAGCCACCCAAAAAAACCGGCTGGTAGCGCACCGCGTAGCTCAAGCCATCCAAGGCGTCGGGCAAGGCCTTGAACGCCAAATAGGCATAAGGCGAAATAAAGTCCAGGAAAAAAGTGATCTGCTTCATTTCAAAAACTCCAGGCGTTGGCCAATGCGCTGCCAGGTTTCGCGTTGTTCCTGGTCCGAATTACCGGCCCAGGCGCCAATCTCTTCAATGGTGCGCAAGCAACCCAGGCACCAGCCGGTTTGCTGGTCCATCTGGCAGACCGAGATGCAGGGAGAAGGCGGCGCGTAGCGCGTGGCCAGCGCCTCGGGCAAGCGCGCGGCGAGCAAACGCTGGTACTTAGTCGCCGGGTCGGGAGGTGCCCGGCGGCTCAGGCGAACGGCCGCTGGCGCGGGGGGGCGTGGGGTCTTAGTTGGCATGGCGGCGCGATAGCAAGGCGGTGGCAGCGCGGGAGTTGGGCGCTCGCTGCAAGTGCTGGCTGATGAACGCGCTGGCGTCCACCAAACCCTCAAGGTCGATGCCGGTGTCAACGCCCATGCCTTGGAGCATGAAAACCACGTCTTCGGTGGCCACATTGCCGGTCGCTCCCTTGGCATATGGGCAGCCACCCAGACCGGCCACCGAGGTGTCAAAGCTGGAAATGCCCAACTCCAAGGCAGCCAAGGTATTGGCCAGCGCCTGGCCATAGGTGTCGTGAAAGTGGCCTGACACGGCGTCTAGCGGGTAGTGGCGCAGCGCAGCGTCTAGCGCAGCCTGCACCTTGCGCGGCGTGCCGACACCGATGGTGTCAGCCACGCCTACGTGCTGCACGCCCATTTCGCGCATCAGCCGCGCCACCAGTGCCACCCGCTCAGGAGCAATCTCACCCTCGTAAGGACAACCCAGCGCGCACGATATGGCACCGCGCACGGCCACGCCCTGGGCCAAGGCAGCGGCCACCACCGGGCGAAAGCGCTCCATGCTTTCACTGATGCTGCAATTGATGTTTTTCTGGCTAAAGGCTTCGCTGGCAGCGCCAAACACCACGATTTCATCGGGCTGGCTGAGAAGCGCCGCTTCAAAACCCTGCATATTGGGCGTGAGCACCGAATAGCGGACGCCGGGTATGCGTTGGATGCCCGCCAACACCTCGGCGTTGTCGGCCATTTGCGGCACCCACTTCGGGGAGACAAAGCTGGTGACCTCGATGTTTTTCAGACCTGCCGCCTGCAAGCGGTGCACCAACTCGATCTTGACCGACGCCGGTACAGCCTGCTTTTCATTTTGCAGACCGTCGCGCGGTCCGACTTCGACCAGTGTGACGCTTGGGGGCAGTTTCATATACAGAGACGCAAACAGAGTAGGTAAGGGTTTTGACAGCCCATTATCTTTCCCGGCGCGCCGAACGGGCTTATGGGGATTTTTTAACCTTGGCCCTGGGGTGCGCAGCGTCATAGGCCTTGGCCAGGTGCTGAAAATCAAGGCGGGTATAGACTTGGGTGGTGCTGATGTTGGCATGGCCCAGCAGCTCTTGCACGCCGCGCAGGTCGCTGCTGGACTGCAGCACATGGCTGGCAAACGAGTGGCGCAGCATGTGCGGGTGCACTGGCGTGGCCATGCCGGCTTGCTGGCTGCGCCGCTGCAGGCGCTGCCAGACCGATTGGGCCGTCAGGCGCGTGCCGTGGCGCCCCTGAAACAGCGCGGCCGATGCATCAGCGCTATGCACCTGCGCCACCGTGGGCCCTGGCGCCGCAAGCCCAGCGCCGGTTCCACGAAGTGCCAACCACCGCTGCAATGCGCGCAAGGCCGCAGCACCCACCGGCACGCTGCGCCGCTTGGAGCCCTTGCCCAACACATGGGCCTCTGCGGCTTGCATGTCGATCCAGCCCTTGGCCTGTGCACTGACCACCACGTCCAGGCCCACCAGCTCACCCACGCGCAGGCCGCTGCCGTACAGCAACTCCACCATGGCGCAGTCGCGCGCTTCCAGCCAGGCGTCGTCGTCACTGTGAAAGTCGGCAAACTGCACCGCATCGTCTACGCCCAGGGCTTTGGGCAGCGGCTTGGGCGCCTTGGGCGAACGCACGTCTTGCACCGGGTTGCTGGCCACTTGGCCCTGGCGGCCAAGCCAGGCGTAAAAGCCGCGCCAGCCGCTCAAAATCAGCGCAATGCCGCGCCCGCTGCGCCCGCCGCTGTGCATGGTGGCGACCCAGCGGCGGATGTGGTGGTTTTTGACGTCTCGAAGCGCCACACCGGTATCTGCGGGACTGGCCGGGGCGGCAGCAAAGCGTTGCAGCTTGGCCAGGTCCAGCGCGTACAGCTCCACGGTACGCGCAGCCAGGCGTTTTTCTACCCGGACATGCTCCAGATAGCCCTCGATCAGCGCGCTGTCGGTCTGCACGGGCGGAACGGCAAGCGGTTTAGCGCAAGCGGCTCAGGGCGGCGCTGGCCACCTCGCCAATGCGCGATAAAAAGTCGGTGCCCATGCCGCCATGAAAACGCTGGGGGTCCATGGACGCCAGCACCAGCATGCCAAAGGCCGGCGCAGTGCTACCGGCCTCACCGCTGCGCAGCGGAATGAGCGCCAGCGAAATCGCGCTAGCGGGCTTGTCTAGCCACTCCACCGCTTCAAAGCCGGTGTTCAAACCGCAAAAGGGCTCGGCCAGGGACGAGGCAAACAGCTTGGCCTCGTCGGTCACCCCTTGCACAAAGTCGGCGTCGGCGTGTTCGCTAGCCAGGCCCCACAGGCGTACGCTGACCTGCGGCACGGCGAACTGGTCTTTGATGTCTTGCGCAATCAGGCCCGGCAGCGTGTGTGCCTGGGGCACCAGCAAGAGACCGCGCGCCCAGCGCAAAATTTTGTCGGACAGCAGCACGTTGTCATTGCCGTGGCGAATCATGTCCATGATGCGCGCTTCCAGCAGCTTGATTTTTTCGCGCAGCATTTCGGCCTGGCGCTCTTGGAGGCTGACTGCGCGGTGGCTGTGCGGGCTGGTGATTTGCACCGCCACTAGCAGCTCAGAGTGGCGCAAAAAAAAGTCCGGCGTATTGGCCAGGTAATTGGCGATATCGTCTTCGGTGATCGGGTTGTTCAGGCTTTGGTCGGTGAGCTGGGTCATGGTGCTTGTAGTAGGGTTGAACAGTCAAAGGGAGGCGGGCAATTCGATCTCGCCGGTAAAAACGTTTACCGCCGGGCCGGTCATCCACACCGGCGCATCGCCGCCCGCCCAGGCAATAGTGAGCACGCCGCCGCGCGTATGCACATCCACGCATGCATCGAGCAGGCCCCAGCGAATACCGGCCACCACCGCGGCGCAGGCGCCGCTGCCACAGGCCAGGGTTTCGCCCACGCCACGCTCGTAAACGCGCAAGCGGATCTGCCTGCGGTTAACGATTTGCATAAACCCGGCGTTCACATGGCGCGCAAAACGTGGGTGCTGCTGCACCAGGGGGCCATGGGTCTCGATGGGGGCCGTATCCACGTCGGCCACGCGCTGCACCGCGTGCGGGTTGCCCATCGACAGCGGGGCAATCCAAACCGTGGAGCCGCTGTCGCCTAGCGCCAGGGGCCAGCTCTGCCAGCCGCCGTCGGCCTGCGGCACCAGGCCCTGAATGTCAAACGGCAGTTGTGCGGGGTCAAACACCGGAGCGCCCATGTCCACGGTGACACGGCCGTCAGCCGTGAGTTCGGGCTCGATCACACCCTTCATGGTTTTGACGCGCAGCCGGTCCTTGTGGCTCAGGCCTTTGTCGCGCACAAAGCGGGCAAAGCAGCGCGCGCCGTTGCCGCACTGCTCCACCTCGGCGCCGTCGGCGTTGTGGATGATGTATTCGAAGTCAATGCCAGGGCCGGGCGAGGGCCGCACAGACAGTATCTGGTCCGCACCCACGCCAAAGTGGCGGTTGCCCAAAAAGCGGTAATGCGCGTCCGTCAGGCCCAGCAGGCCACGGGTTTCGTCCAGCACCACGAAGTCGTTGCCGGCGCCTTGCATTTTGGTAAACGGGATGCGCATAGGCGCCAATTATCGACCGGCACAGCGCCGCTGCCAAAAACCCTGGCGCCACCCAGGCCCGACGGCGCACCGCCGGGCGTGCGTTTGGCTGCAAAATGGCCACATGCCACGCCACTCCCAAATCCTCGATTCCGCCGCCGGGCCCCTGCCCGCCCCCACCGACTGGCAAACGCTGGAGCCGGTGGCCTTGTTGCGCAATGTGCTGCGCCTGACCGCGCCCAACCCCGGCTTCATGACCGGCCCTGGCACCAACAGCTACCTGGTGGGTGACGCCCACACCGGCTTTATCGCCATCGACCCCGGCCCGGCCGACGCCGACCATGTGGCCCGCCTGTGGGCAGCCGCCACCCACCCCGGCGGCAGCGGCGGCAACCTGCGCCTGATTGTGTGCACCCACTCGCATGCGGACCATTCGCCGGGTGCAGCGCCCTTGCAGGCGCTGTGCGCGCATGCGGGCGTTCAAGCGCCAATTGTGGGCCTGGCCTCCGCGCCCACGGCGCGTGCTAACAGCCAGTTCGTGCCCGACGCCGCGCTGGCGCACGGCCAGCGCCTGGTGTTGTCGCGCTTAAGCGGGCAAGACAGCCACACGCTGCAAGCCATTCACACCCCTGGCCACGCTGCGAACCACGTTTGTCTGTTGTTGGAAGAGGACGGCCTGCTGTTCTCAGGCGACCACATCTTGAACGGTAGCACCACGGTGATCGACCCGCCCGACGGCCATATGGGCCACTACCTGGATTCGCTAGACCTGTTGCACCAGACCTGCACGGCCCACGGCGTGCAGTTCATCCTGCCCGCCCACGGCCACGCCATGCCCGACGCGCTGGGGGCGATTGCGCACCTCAAAGCGCACCGTCTCACCCGCGAGGCCAAGATTGCGGCGGTAATGCAGGCCAACCCCAACGGCGATCCCGACCAGTGGCTGCCCTTGGCCTATGACGACGTCAACCCGCGCCTGTGGCCGGTGGCCAAGCGCTCGCTGCTGGCACATGTGGAACATATCCAGTGGCTGCAGTCGAGCGGACGCGCCGCATGAGCACCAAGGCCGCGGAATTACCGGGCGAGCGCCTGGCCAAGCGCGTGGCGCAGATGGTGGGCTGCTCGCGCAGCGAGGCCGAGCAATACATCGAAGGCGGCTTTGTGCGGGTGGACGGCGTGGTGGTGGAAGACCCGCCGTTTCGCGTTCTGCAACAAACGGTCACGGTAGACCCCGACGCCAGCTTGCTCAACCTGAGCGCCATCACCCTGGTGTTGAACAAACCGCCGGGCTGGTTGGACGGCTTGACCGAGGCGCCGATCCCCAGCCCGCATTACAAGGGCAAAAAGCCCAAGGTGCATACCGCGCGTGAACTGCTCTCGCCTGCGCACCGCAGCCCGACGGACGCGAGCGACACGCGCGTGCTCAAACGCCACTTCAACGCACTGGAAGCCAGCACAGTGCTGGAAACCGGCGCCAGCGGGCTGGTGGTGTTTACCCAAGACTGGCGTACCCAGCGCAAACTGACCGAAGACCTGGCGGTGATGGAGCATGAGCTGATCATCGAAGTGCAAGGCGAAGTGATGCCTGAGGCGCTGATCCCGATCGAGCGCGCGCTACGCGACGAGCGCCAGCGCCTGCCGCACGCCAAGGTGAGCGTGGGCAGCTCGGGCCCGCAGGGCAGCCGGCTTCGCCTGGCGGTCAAAGGCGCGCACCCGGGCCTGGCCGCACACCTGTGCGAAATCGCCGGGCTAGAGCTGCTCGCCCTGCGCCGCATTCGCCTGGGGCGTGTGGGCTTGGGCGACGTGGCGCCGGGGCAGTGGCGCTACCTGGGCGCGCACGAGCGGTTTTAAACCCGCTTAGCCCCGGCTGCGTGCGCCATGGCAGCCCGGATGCACCACCACCAAAGGGGCTGGCTCCACGGGTAGGATGCGGGCCTGTTTCAGCCACGCGCCCAGTTACCCATGTCCAACACCCACGACGAATACCGCCCCGACATCGACGGGCTGCGGGCAGTTGCCGTGTCCATGGTGGTCCTGTTCCATGCGTTTCCCGGTGCGCTTGGCGGTGGATTTATCGGGGTCGACGTCTTTTTTGTTATTTCCGGCTACCTCATCACGCGCCTGATCCTGCGCGCCGCGCAGGCGCAGCAATTGAGCTTGCGCCACTTTTACGCCCAACGGGTGCGTCGCATTTTTCCGAGCCTGCTGCTGGTGTTGGCAACCTCGCTGGTGGCAGGCTGGTTCTGCCTCACGGCCACCGAATACGAGCAGCTCGGTCGCCACGCCGCCAGCGGAGCGGTGTTTGTGGCCAACTTTATGCACTGGCGCGAGGCCGGCTACTTTGACAACGCGGCCGACACCAAGCCCTTGCTGCACCTTTGGTCGCTGTCCATTGAAGAGCAGTTTTACCTTCTCTGGCCCCTGGCCATGCTGCTCTTGCAGCGCATGCCGCGTCGCGCCCTGGCTGTGCTGCTGCTGGTGCTGCTTGCCTCATTGGCCTACAGCTTGCGTCTGGCTTGGAACGGTGACTTCACGGGCGATTTTTATTCGCCACTAAGCCGGTTTTGGGAACTCTTGTTGGGCGGTGCACTGGCCTTTGTTTTGCTAAAGCGCCCGCTCTGGGGCCGGGCGTGGCGGCCGGCTGCTGCGATAGCGGGCTTGGCAGGCTTGCTGGCAAGCGGCTTTTTGCTGCACAAGTCCATGCCCTTCCCGGCCCACTGGGCTTTGCTGCCCACAATGGCCGCCGCCTTGCTGATTTTTGCCGGGATGTCCAATCCGGTGAATACGGTGTTGCTAGCGTCACGGCCACTGGTTTTTCTTGGCTTGATCAGCTACCCGCTGTACCTGTGGCACTGGCCGCTGTTGGCCTTTTCGCGTATCCTGGCAGCGCAAACCCCACCGTGGGAAGTACGTTTCTTGTTGGTCCTGCTCAGCGTGCTGCTGGCCTGGTTGACCTACCGTTGGATAGAGCGCCCCATTCGGTTCGGCCACCATAAGCAGCGTGCGCTGCTGTGGCTCAGCCTTTTGGCTGTGTTGGTTTTGGTCTGCGGACACACGATCAATAGACAACATGGCTTTCAATCGCGCCAGTTTTCCATGATGGCGGCTGACCCTGCGTCGCTGGTGGTGGGTGCCGCACGCGCGTCGATGCAAAAGAATTGCACGCTCGAAGAGGACAGACAAGAAGTTTTTGAGTGGTGCTACACCGACGCACGGCGCACACCACCAGGGTATGCGGTCCTGGGTGACAGCAAGGCAGACGCTTTGGTGCACGGCCTGATCAGCCAATCACGGCCAGACCAAAGCTGGTTTCTGGTGGGCGCAATCAGCCCCCTGACGGACGTGGACCACCCGAGAAGTCAGGTGGTTATTGCGGCCCTGGATCGCAACCCCCAACTCCAGGTTGTCGTATTTGCCAACGCCTTGCGCGGTATGTTTGCCCTAGACCCCAAAACCGGGGCCATCATACAAACGACCAGCACCCAGCAAATAGACGCCAACGTCGCCCTTTATTCCACGTGGATTTCACACTGGATCAAACGGGGTAAGCAGGTGGTATTTGTGGTGGACAACCCCACCTTAGCCGACCCCTACGACTGCATCAGCGGGGGCTTGACGCCCTTCGAATCACTCAACACCGTGCTGCGGCGGCACGAAAACCCCGCCTGCCAGGTCGCCTACGCCGATCACCTCAAGGGCACAGCAGCCTATCGGCAATTTGTGGCCCAACTCCAGCGCGAAAACCCCCAGTTGATCGTGCATGACAGTGCCGACCAACTGTGCGATACCCAGGCCGGTATTTGCAGCATTTCACGCGATGGGCTGTATATGTACAGCTATGGCGACCATCTGTCGGACCACGGCGCGCGCCTGGTGGCACGGGCGCTCTTGACCAAGCTCGATGCGGCCAAGCCATAAGCCGGGTTTTGCTGCCAGTGGACAAAAGTGTGAAGCCCACCGTTACGCCGGATTCTGTGCATGCGGGGTTGCCCCTGCATGTGACCACCATTAATCTGGGCCCTGGGTCACCCCAAGGCTCGGTGCTACCTACCCGCCAACTCCGGGGGCCCCGGTCAGGACGCGGCGGCGAACCGCTGCGCTTTGCGTTGGCCTACTTGGTATTGCTGCGCGTAGAGATTGCCCGTTTCACCCGAACTTAATCGGCTCGTCTCTGTTGCTCTGATCCTCACCTTATGCCGCTCCCTTGCGGGCGTGGTTTTCAGTGGACAGCCGTTAGCTGCTACGCTGCCCTGCGCAGTCCGGACGTTCCTCCAGTGCTCTGTTTCCAGCAATTGCACCAGCGGTGGCCTAGTGGGCTTCACGCCGCGATTATCGGTGCGCCACATATCCATATAACGCTGGCGCAGCGCAAACTGCCGCAAAATAGTGTGCCAGTTCCCCATAACCCAACCATAACGGAGCCCCCATGAGAGCCGACACTATTCTGCAAACCATTGGTAACACCCCCCATATACGCATCAACCGCCTGTTTGGTGCAGGCGCCAACGTGTGGATCAAGTCCGAGCGCAGCAACCCCGGGGGCTCGATCAAAGACCGCATTGCGCTGGCCATGGTGGAAGCCGCCGAGAAAAGTGGTGCGCTCCAGCCTGGCGCCACCATCATCGAGCCCACCTCGGGCAACACCGGCGTGGGCCTGGCCATGGTGGCCGCGGTCAAAGGCTACAAGCTGGTCTTAGTCATGCCCGATAGCATGTCTGTCGAGCGTCGGCGCCTGATGCTGGCCTATGGCGCCAAGTTTGACCTGACGCCCCGGGCCTTGGGCATGAAGGGCGCCATCGCCCGCGCCCAAGAGCTGTCTGCCGCCCTGCCCGGCAGCTGGATTCCGCAGCAGTTTGAAAACCCGGCCAACGTGGAAGTGCACACGCGCACCACGGCGCTGGAAATATTGGCCGATTTCCCCGAGGGGCTGGACGCCATCATCACCGGCGTGGGCACGGGTGGCCACATCACCGGCGTGGCCCAGGTCCTCAAAAAATACTGGCCCCAGCTGCAGGTGTTTGCGGTCGAACCCAGCCAAAGCCCCGTGATCAGCGGCGGCGCGCCCGCGCCCCACCCCATCCAAGGAATTGGTGCGGGCTTCATTCCGAAAAACCTGCACACCGAGTTGCTCGACGGCGTGATCCAGGTCGATGCCGAACCGGCACGCGAAATGGCCCGGCGCAGCGCTGCAGAAGAAGGCATGTTGGTGGGGATTTCCAGCGGCGCCACGCTGGCCGCCATTGCGCAAAAGCTGCCCGAGTTGGCCGCAGGCGCCAAGGTGCTGGGCTTTAACTACGACACGGGTGAACGCTACTTGTCGATTGAAGGCTTTTTGCCCGCCGAATAAGCCCGCCGCAGGAGCGCAAGGGGAAAAGGAAAAAAGGGGGTCTGACCCCCTTTTTTCCGTTCAGTGGCGGAAGTGCCGCACGCCGGTGTAGACCATGGCCACGCCGCGCTCGTTGGCGGCGTTAATCACCTCGTCGTCGCGCACGCTGCCGCCGGGCTGGATGATGCAGGTGGCACCTGCGTCCACCACCACGTCCAAACCGTCTCGAAACGGGAAAAACGCGTCGCTGGCTACCACCGTACCAGCCAGGGACAGGCCCGCATGTTGGGCCTTGATACTGGCAATGCGGGCAGAGTCCAGGCGGCTCATCTGGCCCGCCCCCACGCCCCGGGTCTGGCCGTCCTGGCAAAACACAATGGCGTTGGACTTGACGTACTTCGCCACCTTCCAGGCGAACAGCATGTCTTGCAATTGCGCCGCAGTCGGTTGCACGGCGGTAACGACTTTGAGGTCGGCCAGCGTGAGCACCTGGTTATCGGCGGTCTGGATTAGCAAGCCCGAGCCGATGCGTTTGACGTCCACCGCGTTGCGCCCCTGGTCCCAGGCACTGGGGCCGCCCGCCTCGCCCAGCGCGTGAGGCAGCGCGATTTGCAACACGCGCACGTTGACTTTGGGCCGCAGCACCGCCAGCGCCTGGGGCGTAAACGCCGGCGCCATCAGCACCTCAACAAACTGTTTGGTGATCTGCAGCGCGGCGGTTTCGTCGACCGTGCAATTGAAGGCAATGATGCCGCCAAAGGCCGATGTGGGGTCGGTAGCGAAGGCCTTGGCGTAGGCGCCCAGCGCGTCTGCCCCCAGCGCCACGCCACAGGGATTGGCGTGTTTGACGATGACGCAGGCCGGTGTGTCAAAGCCCTTGACGCACTCCCAGGCCGCGTCCGCGTCGGCGATGTTGTTAAAACTCAGCTCCTTGCCCTGCACCTGCACGGCAGTCACCAAAGACCCGGGCGCAGGGTACAGGTCGCGGTAAAACGCAGCGTGCTGGTGCGGGTTTTCGCCATAGCGCAGGTCTTGCAGCTTGATAAAGCGCGCATTGGACTGGGCAGGAAACGCCGCCATGCTGCCGTCGGCTTGGATGCTCGACAGGTAGTCGCTGATGGCGCCGTCGTACTGGCTGATGCGGTTAAAGGCCGCTACTGACAGGGCAAATTTGGTCTTGTCGCTGACCACGCCTTTGGCTTGGAGTTCCGCCAGCACCACAGCGTATTGCGACGCATGGGTCAGCACCGCCACATCTTTCCAGTTCTTGGCCGCACTGCGCACCATGGCCGGGCCGCCAATATCAATGTTCTCTATCGCATCTTCCAGCGTGCAACCCGGCTGGGCGACCGTAGCCTCAAACGGGTACAGGTTGACCACCAGCAGGTCGATGGTGTCAATGCCGTGCTCGGCCAGGGCCGCCATGTGCGCCGGCAGCTCGCGGCGCGCCAAGAGGCCGCCGTGCACGCGCGGGTGCAGGGTTTTGACGCGACCGTCGAGCATCTCCGGAAAACCCGTCATCTGAGCCACCTCGGTCACCGGCAGGCCGCTGTCGGCCAGCAACTTGGCGGTGCCGCCGGTCGACAAGAGACGCACACCCAGCGCGTGCAGCGCCTGGGCCAATTCCACGATACCGGTTTTGTCAGAGACAGAAAGCAGTGCGTTCATAAAAGGTCGTGTTCCAGTAGTTTTTTGCGAAGGGTGTTGCGGTTCAGGCCCAGCCATTGGGCGGCCTTGGATTGGTTGTTGGCCGCAGCCACCATAACCACTTCAAGCAGGGGCTTTTCCACGGCCCGCACCAGCATGTCGTGCAGGCCATGGGGCTCCATGCCGTCGATGTCGCGAAAGTAGGCTTCCAGGCTGGTGCGCACAGCCTCGTCCAGTGTGTTGCTGCTCATAGTGCGGTTTCCATGTGGTTAAAAGGGTTCAAAAAGGGGGTTGCATCTGTGGCGGTGGCGCGCGCAGGCAGCCGGTCTGTGGTGTCGCCCAGCACGTCGAAAAAACCGGCTACCGCGCGCAACTGCGCGGCGCTGTCGTCCAGGGCATTAAAGCGCGTGCGAAATTCATCACCACCAGCCAAGGCGCGCACATACCAGGCGATGTGCTTGCGGGCGGTGCGTACACCGCTGAACTCGCCGTACAGGCTGTAATGGTCGTGCAAATGCTCCAGCAGCAGGCGTTTGACCTCGCACACCAGCGGCGGCGCCAGGTGCTCGCCGGTCGCCAAAAAATGCGCGATCTCTCGAAATATCCAAGGCTGGCCCTGGGCTGCGCGCCCGACCATGAGGGCGTCGGCCCCGGTGGTGCGCAGCACGTCGCGGGCTTTTTCGGGGCTGGTGATGTCGCCATTGGCCACCACCGGAATGCGCAGCGCGGCCTTGACGGCGGCCACCGTGTCGTATTCGGCCGCGCCTTTGTAGCCCTGCTCGCGGGTGCGACCATGCACGGTGACCATTTGCACGCCCGCATCCTGTGCGGCCAGTGCGATAGACAGCGCGTTTTTATGGCTTTGGCACCAACCCGTGCGCATCTTCAGCGTCACCGGCACGCCGGAAGGTGCGCAGGCTTGCACCACCGCGTCGATGATGGACAGGGCCAGCCCTTCGTCTTGCATCAGGGCGGAACCAGCCCATTTATTGCAAACCTTTTTGGCCGGGCAGCCCATGTTGATGTCGATGATTTGGGCGCCACGGTCGACGTTGTAGCGTGCCGCGTCGGCCATCATGGCCGCATCGGTACCGGCAATTTGCACGGCGATGGGACCGGGCTCGCCGTCGTGGTTGGCGCGGCGCGAGGTTTTGAGCGTGTCCCACAAATCGCGCCGCGAGGTCACCATTTCACTGACCGCGTAGCCCGCGCCCAGGCGCTTGCACAGCTGGCGAAATGGCCGGTCCGTCACCCCCGCCATGGGTGCGACAAACAGGGAATTTGCCAATGCAAATGGACCGATATACATAGTCAGACGGGTGGGGGTGGGGGCAAAAGACGCCGTTTTTGGCGCCGGGCCGCTTATTCTACCTGCCTAAAATTTCAGCAGATGGAAGAATTTTTGGAATGTTCATGCCCGTTTTCCCCTACCTATACTGCCCCACCCATGGAATCGCTCCTGCAAACCGTCCTGACCCTGTTGGCCTTGCCTGAGTACGGACTGCTCACGGTGTTTGTGGTCTCCTTTGTATCGGCCACCTTGCTGCCACTGGGCTCAGAACCCGCTGTGCTGGGGCTGATACAGCTCAACCCAGCTAGCTACTGGTCAGTGATCGGTGTCGCTACCGTGGGCAACACCCTGGGCGGCGCGCTGAGCTGGTGGATGGGATATGGCGCTAGCCGGATCACGCAGCGTAAAGAAGCGGGCTCAGCCCACGGACGGGCGCTGACCTGGCTGCAAAAACTCGGCCCCAAAGCCTGCCTGCTGGCCTGGTTGCCCCTTGTGGGCGACCCGCTGTGCACCGTGGCGGGCTGGCTCAAGCTGCCGTTTTGGCCCTGTGTGGCCTATATGTTGGTCGGAAAATTTCTGCGCTACGCGGCCTTGACAGCAGCGTTTTTCACCGGCATTCGCCTGCTGCATTAAGCCCCCGGCGGTGGCCTTTATTTGACCGTATCTTTGATTTCCAGCGCGATACCTTGCGTGCCCAACGCAACCGGAGCGCTCAGTCCACTGAAATCGCCAGGCTGCGGTATGGCGTCACCACTTTTGCTGATGCGCGCGCCCACCACCACCTGCGCGGCAGACGACAAACGGGCCGCTGGGGACATGGACTTGCTGTCGTCCAGGGTAAACGCATAAGGCAGGTCTTTAACCTGCTTGCGCTCAGCAGCCAGGGGCATGCGGCTGTCAGCCGGTCGGGCAAAGATAAACACCGTATCCGTTGGACTGACCTGGGCGCGCAGCGCAGCAGACAAACTCACCGTGCCGCTAACCGAGGCGTTGGCGGCGCCGGGCTTGGTCGCCGCCGCGCCACTGGCTGCAGTGGGCGCCGGGGGTGACAAAGGCCCAGAGGTGCCCACAGGTTCGGGCGCGGGTGGGGGTGCACCGTTAGCCAGGCTGCGCGCTTCTTGCAAGCTGGAGGCCACGCGCTGCACCAGGGCGTTTTCAGGCGGGCCAATGCTCTCCACCTGGGCCCAGTAGCGCACAGCCAAGGCGTAGTCCTTGCGGATAAAGGCGTCGGTTCCGGCCAGCGCCAGTCCCTTGAGGTTATTCGGTTCGAGCTTGAGCGCGCGCTGGATCAAGGCCATGGGCTCACCAGTGAGCGAGTGTTGGTTTTTGACCGCCAGGGCGTCGGCATAGTCGACCAGCAGCGAGGCGTCGTCTTTGCGCAAAGCCAAGGCGCGGGCATAGGCCTTAAGCGCGTCTTCGTTGCGCTCCATCACGCTATACGAACGCGCCAGCATCGCCCAGCCTTCGCCGTCGTCGGGGTTTTGCTGCAGCCGCTCGGCCAGCTTGTCCACCATGGCCACAACTTGTGCCGCACTGCCTGCCTGTCCGGCCTCTTCGCTCGCGGCGGCATCCTCACGCCCGGCAGCACCGGTGTACCAGTAGCCGGCACCTGCCACCAGCACAATGGCCAAGGCCAGGGCGGCGAGCAAGCCTGGCGGTGTTTTGCCTGGCGCATCCGCGGCGCCATCCGCTGGCGTGTTGTGCAGCAGCAAATCGAGCAGCCGGCGCTCCAAGGCGGCGGTTTCTTGCGCTAGCTGGGTTTTCGTGAGCGTGCCTTGGACATGGCGCTCCTGCAGCTGCGCAAGCTGGCGCTTGAAAGGGGAAACAAGGGGGTGCAAAGGATTGGCCATGACTCGGATTTAAGGTTTGGGGTGGTCCGGGGCCGCGCTCGGCTCTTCGGGCTCAAACTGGTCGGCCGCCATGCGGCTGCGTCGGCGCAGCACCACAAACAGCGAGCCCAAGCCGATCACCACCATGGCCGCCGGACCCAGCCACAGCAGCGCGGTAGTGGCCTTGAACGGTGGGCGGTAGAGCACAAAGTCGCCATAGCGCGCGGTCATGTAGTCGGTGATTTCCTGGTCGGTCTTGCCCGCTTGCAGCATCTCACGCACCTGGCGGCGCAGATCGACGGCCAGTTCGGCATGCGAGTCGGCAATCGTTTGGTTTTGGCACACCAGGCAGCGCAACTCGCTGGCAATGGTCACCATGCGGGCTTCCAGTGCAGGGTTGTCTACGGCTGGGGCGGCATCGTTGGCCCAGGCAGCGCCCATCACACAGGCCAAAAAGACAGGCAAAACGCCCGCCAACAGCAGGGTCACACCACGCTTAGCCATTGAGCTTCCTCACCAAAGGTTCAATTTGCGTGCGAATTACCTCGGGGGTGACCGGGCCGATGTGCTTGAAACGCACCACCCCCTCGCGGTCGATGATGAAGGTCTCGGGCACGCCGTAGACGCCAAAGTCAATGCCCACGCGGCCATCCAAGTCCGACAGCGATGCGGTGTAGGGGTTGCCAAAGTCGCCCAGCCATTTCAGCCCGGCGGCGCGCTGGTCTTTGTAGTTCAGGCCGTAAATCGGCAGCGTTTTGGTCTTGGCAAACTCCACCAACAGGGGGTGCTCCTGGCGGCAGGCCACGCACCACGACGCCCATACGTTGAGCATCCACACCTGGCCCAGCAGGTCATCGCGGGCAATTTTTTGTTCGGGCAGGTCGAGCCGCGAAAGCGCAAACGCAGGCGCCGGTTTGCCAATCAGCGGCGATGGCACTTCCTTGGGGTCCAACTTAAGCCCGGCGCCCAGGAACAGCACCAGCACCAACAAGATGCCCATGGGCAACAAAAACTTCAGGTATTTCATGCCGCCGCTCCCGCTTTGAGGCGGTAACGCCGGTCGGTCACCGCCAGCCAGCCGCCCAGCGCCATGAGCAGGCAACCGCCCCAAATCCAGTCAATAAAGGGCTTGACGTAGACGCGCACGATCCAAGCCCCGCCCTCGACCTGCTCGCCCAACGACACATACAGGTCGCGCGTGACGCCGACGTCGATTGCAGCCTCGGTCATCGGGTTTTGTTGTACGCGATAAATGCGCTTTTCCGGACGCATCTCCAGCACCGCCCCCCCGTCGTGCGAGACCTGCATCTGGCCTTGCATGGCGACGTAATTCGGGCCTTGCA
>CAMDKE010000010.1 GCA_945901215.1 Comamonas sp. lk | reverse complement strand
ACCAGCATGTAAACCAGGTTCGGCAGCGTCATGGCGACGCTAAAGCCCTGCATCAGGTTGTTGATTTCGTCCATTAGAAGCCCAAAAGGTTTTCGATAGGTCCTTTGGGTAGAGGAACCAGGAACCAACGCTCAAACACAACGAAAAATGCCACTGGAACGGCAAGTGACACGCTGACCGCCGACAACCAGCCAAATTTGCCGTAGCGGCGCATGAAGTAGCCAATCAGCAGCGCCGATGGCAGATAAATGCCCAACCAAACCATGGCGATGATGTATACGGTCATGGGTATGAGCATGGCAAATACGGTGGCCAGTTGCTCCCTTTCGGCGAACAGCGCCTGGTTCTTCCCCCAGGTCAGCAGGGTCGACAGAAAGACAGTGGCGCTAGAGGCCAGCAGTAGCAAGCCAATGTAGAAAGGGAAGTAACCCGCACGAGGCCCGTCGTCCGCCCAGTCGATGCCCACGCGCACACTGTCCTTGATTACCAGGGCAGCAAGCAGCATGAGCAAAAGGGATAAGGCGAGTTCGGGGCCGCGTTCCTTCAAGGGTGGCTTTTCAGGGCTACCCTGCAGTTTGGATGGTTCGTTCATTGCGCACCTTAGTTGGCTATAAAGCCGGCTTCCCTCATCAGTACGCGGTGGGCCTGCTCGTTTTTGCCCAGCCAGTCAACATACGCGTCGCCAGACATAACCGTCTGCTTGAATGCACCCTTTTCCATAAAGTCTTTCCACTCAGGCAGCGCACGCACCTTCTGGAATAGGTCCAGGTAATATTTGACCTGGTCGGGCGTTACGCCGGGAGGCATGAAAATGCCGCGCAGCATCAGGTATTCCACGGGTAATCCGGCAGCGGCGCAGGTCGGTACGTCGTTCCATGACTGGGTGGTGGTGAGCTTGGCCTTGTAGGGCAGGCGCTCCTTGTCCATCACGCACAGCGGTCGAAGGGTTCCGGCGCGCCAGTGCGATTCTGCTTCGATCGGGTTGTTCACGGTCGAGTCAATGTGCTTGCCAACGAGCTGCACGGCCACATCACCGCCGCCTTTGAGAGGGATGTAAATTATCTTCTTCCCCAGCGCCTTTTCCATCAGCATCGTGATGATCTGGTCCTCTTGTTTGGACCCGGTTCCACCCATCTTGAAGGCTTTGTCCGGCTGGGCCTTGATGGCGCTGAGGTAGTCCTTGGTAGTCTTGAACGCCGTGTCTTCGTGAACCCACAAAATGAACTGGTCTAGCGCAAGCATGGACACCGGCGTCAAGTCACGCCAATTGAAGGGCACGCCCGTAGCTAATGGTGTGGTGAACAAATTGGATAACGTGATCACGATCTTGTGGGGATTCCCCTTATCACCCTTGACATCTAAAAATCCTTCAGCGCCAGCCCCTCCGGCTTTGTTGACAACGATGATGGGTTGGGTGCTGAGATTATTTTTTGCGACTACGCCCTGCAAAAACCGCGCCATTTGGTCAGCACCGCCACCGGTGCCAGCAGGCACCACAAATTCAATCGGTTTGGTAGGCTCCCACGCATGTGCGGGCAGCGTAGCCCCCGCGACTAGGCCGATAGCCATGCCAAGAAATACGAGTCGTCGGTTCAGCAGTTTCATGGAGTCTCCGTTGGTTTTTGGGTTGCTTTTCGATGCTGGTTGCCAGCTAGGACCACAGGCATTTGGCAAGGGTTCAACCCAAGCCGAGCTTGGCCGCCAAGCCGATACGTTGTAACTTGCCCGTGGCGCCTTTCGGGATTTCCTCCATAAAGAGGATCTTTTTTGGTACTTTGTAGTCGGCTGCACGGCTGCTCACGAAAGCCTGCAACTCGCGCTCTGTGGCCTGATGGCCTTCGCGTAAAACGACGACTGCCGCGACTTCCTCGCCGAGTTTGGGGTGCGGCATGCCAAAACAAACCACCTGGGCCACGGCGGCGTGGTCCATCAAAATTTCATCAACTTCGCGCGGACTGACCTTTTCGCCCCCGCGATTGATGATTTCTTTGAGCCGTCCCGTGATGCTGATGTAGCCCTCGGCGTCCATGACACCTTGGTCCCCGGTGCGGAACCATCCGTTGACGAAGGCCTCTTCATTGGCCGTGGGGTTGCTCTCGTAGCCGGCAGTCACATTGGCGCCGCGGATCACGATTTCGCCAGTTTCACCGCGCGGCAGCAGAGCGCCATCGTTGTTCATGATGCCGACTTCCGGCCCGGCGGCGATGCCTACTTTGCCCGGTTTGCGCACGGCGGGGGGCAGCGGATTGCATGCCATCTGGTGGGTGGCCTCGGTCATGCCGTAGGCTTCAATCAGCGGAGCGCCGAAGATTGCTTCGAGTTCGGTAATCACCTGTGGTGGCATGGACGACGATGAGGACCTGAGAAACCGCAGCGGATTGCGCGCAATCACGTCCTGGTTGCCTTTGGCTCGGCTGACGATGGCCTGGTGCATGGTGGGAACTGCGGTGTACCAGCTTGGTTTGGCCTGGTCCATCCAACTGAAAAATTTCAATGCGTTGAAACCAGGGGTGCAAAACACCTGCGAGCCGGCCGCTAATGGTGCCAGTACCCCCGCGATGAGGCCGTGGATATGGAACAAGGGCATCACATTAAGGCCGCAGTCTTGCGGCGTGAACTGCAAGGAATTGCGGATATTGCTAGCCGAGGCCACCAAGTTGCTTTGGGACAGGGGAACGATCTTCGGTCGTGACGTGGTGCCCGACGTGTGCAGCACCATCGAAATGTCCGCAGCGTGTGCATAGCCTCCATGTGCTGCGGGGGTCGCAGCGGTGCCCTTATCGCGGGGCTGCAAGCTGAAGTAACCCGCACCCCGGTCTGCATGGGCCACCAGGTCGATCACTCGAACGCCCATTTTTGCGGCCACGCCAACAGCCGGTGAGGTGCTGCCTTGCTCCACGATCAAGGCACGGGCGTGCAGGTCTGAGAGGTAAAACTCGAATTCGTCTGCGCGGTAAGCGGGGTTGAGCGGTGCACTGGTGACACCACTGGCACACGCCATAAAGCAGGTCGCCATTTCAGGACCATTGGCCAACACGATCGCCACGCGGTCGTTGCGACCGATACCCAAGGCATTGAGTTGGTCAATGGTTTGTGCAATCAGGCTGCGCAGGGCCCCAAAAGCCAGCGGTGACCTCCCCGGAGCGGAAATCGCGGGGGCGTCTTCGGCGCCAGAAGCCAAAAGGTCGCGCAACAAAAAAGACATCAACAACTCCGATTCGGTTAAGCGAGAATTCTGACACCTTGTGGAAGTCAGTCAATACAGGGGAAGCCCTAACTGTGTGTCGCCAAGGTGAAACGCCGTGCGCTCAGTTGGATAAGGTGTCTGCAAGTGCCACCGGACCGGCATCCTGAACCGGGGTTCAGGTGGGCGAGGTCAGCTGCGCATTGGGTTCGTCTAACGCGAGACGGTCACGCTTGCGCTGCATATTCCAAGCCCTGGCTCATAGAGCATAGGTTCAAGGAAATATAAAGCCCGGTAGACACCGCAGACGCGGTGGATTGTAGGGTGCATTGCGCGCCCTGGCTGGGTAACAAAGGCTAAAACAGAAGACCGTCGTTGGCCAGAACTTTGTCGATGCGCTTGATCAAGGGCTCCAAAACACCATCGCTCTGGCGCCGTGTCAGGGTTAGGTTGCGGGCATTGTCCACGCCAAGATCGGCATCAAGTTCCCCGGTGGCGGCCACATCAAATGCCAGGTTTAAGGCTGCCAAAACGGCAATGCGGTCGCGCGCACGCACTTTGCCGGCGTCTCGAATCTTGCACATCGCGGCATCGACCCGTTGCACGGCTTGCAGCAACTGCGCCTCGCCACCGTCGGGGCAACCCAGCAGGTAGCTCTGCCCCATGATTTGAACTTCCAGTTGCTTCATAGTTCGTCAGTGTGTGAACCAGTGGAATTTACGGCAGTCGCATCAGCGTGAGCGGTACTGGTTTGGGGCAGGCGGTCTAGCAGGGCGTCAATGCGCGCACGCGCTGCGCTCAGGCGCGATTTAAGCGAATCGCGCTCCTGGCTTAAGGTGTCAACTTGGCGCGCCAGCAAGCCATTGGTGCGTTGAAGCTCTTCATAACGCACCAGCAGGCGCTCGACGCGCTCGGCTATTTGGTCGGTGGTGTTGGCTTGCTGCATGGCGGAAGCATTGTAGGTTGCCCGGCCCCTGAGGTGTCCAAAGGCGCAAAGCCCAAGGCCTACAATGGTACGTGTTGGTGCTCGCGCTGTGGTTCACACGGTGCAGTTCAACGGGAAGCAGGAGGGATAAGCTGTGCAACAGCCCACCTAACCTGCGCTGCCCCCGCAACGGTCAAGCGGACGAGCCCTTGGGCTCCGCTTCTGTCACACAAGCCACTGAGCGCCTTGAACAAGCGCTTGGGAAGGCGACAGAGGTAGTCTCCGCCAGCCCGGATACCGGCCAACAAGGTGGTGGTGCGTGTAAAAAACGTGTCGCTAATTCGCTCAAGCACTGTCGGGGATGGCGGTGAGGGCACAAAAAGTTGGTTTTTAAATCATGAAGAAATCTATTCGTCTGCGTGCGCGTGCGCTCGTCTCTGCGCTTTCTGTTTTGTCTTTGGCTGTTGCGGTGACCGTGCAGGCTCAAGAGCTCAATCCGGTGGTGGTGGTGTCTAACCGTGTCGGCGAGCAACTGTCTGACGCCTTACCCTCTGTGAGTGTGATTCAGAGGGCTGATATTGACAAGTTCCGATATGCCGATTTGTATGAACTTCTATCTGGGCAACCAGGTATGCAGCTGACTCGTTCTGGTGGTGCTGGCAACCCGACCTCTGTTTACATGCGGGGGGCCAATAGCACTCAGACCTTGGTCTTGGTTGACGGTATAGCGTTCGCATCACAAGGTGCGATTGGTGCCAGTTCACCACTGGAAGCCATCCCTTTGGCGCAGGTCGAGCGTATTGAAATGCTCCGTGGTAACGCCTCGGCGGTCTACGGGCCTGGCGCTGCTGGCGGTGTGATTCAAATTTTTACCCAACCGCCCTCTGTGTTGACCGAGAGTGTGGATGCCAAAGCTGGCTGGGGTTCGATGAACTCTCGCTCGATTGAAACATCCATTCGTAGAAATATGGGGGATGGGCAATTGAGCCTCATCGTTAGCGATGATCGCTCCGATGGCATCAGCACTATGACGCCATCCCGATATCCCGATTTCCCGAACATCAACCCGGACCTGAATGGCTTTGATTCACAAAGCCTGGGTTTGGGGTGGCGCCAAAATTTGTCAGCCGCGACTCAACTGGCACTTCACTATCTCAACACGTCGACCTCGGCCAGTTATGACAATCCTTACGCCAGTTCTCAGACAGAGCGTTGGGGCAGCAAATCTACATTGGAACTGGGTGGGGCTCAGCTCTCGCATCGCATCTCTGACGTTTGGAAAAGTACGCTGGCATATGGTCAGTCTCTTTCTAAGCTAAGCACATTGACCGATGACGTCTTAAATGCAGACTACGGAACCACCCATTCGCGTCAGCAACAGATGAAGTGGGATAACTCGGTCGCTTTGGGAAATGACACTCAACTCACGTTTGGCTATGGCAACCAAACTGCTGAGCTCGATGCGGGGCGTACTTCGTACGACTACAACGTTTTTCCCGCGACGCCTATAGACGTTCGTATCAACAAATCAGTTGAACAAGAACGCTTCTTTGGTGGCGTCACTCAACAAGCGGGGCCGTGGTCATGGCGGGCCAATCTCAGCCATGAAGCGCTGCAAGGCAGCCAATCGGGGGATACCTATCTGCTCGGAGCAGGCTATGCGCTGAATCCCAATTACAAAATCACTTGGACACGTTCAACTGCCATCCAGTCACCCACGGTCGGGCAACTTTTCGACGTTGCTTATGGTGGTAACGAGAGCCTAAAGCCAGAACACTCGTCCAGCACGGAGGTGGGTTTGCAATTCAAAGACGACAAGAGCTTTTGGCGCGTGGTGGCGTTCGAGGTTCAATACCAAGACATGATCGCTGCCAGCTCCAACCCGGTAGCCGATCCCTTTTGGGCAGCCCAATACGTGACGCAGCTTGAGAATTTAAGTAGTACGCGAAACAAGGGCATTGAGTTCGCTTACGCCAGAAAATGGGCTGCCTGGGGCCTTCAAGTGGCGTACACCGCTCAAACTCCTGAAAATCTGAGTTCAAGTCGGCAGATACAAAATCGTGCTAATCGCTTTGGCTCGGTCGCCCTCAGCCATTTCATGGACGAACGCACCAGTTTCAATGCCAAGGTGCTTGCTACGTCTGAGAAATGGACCCCGATGATCGGCTCATTCAGTGCTTCTGCATTGGTTCCCGGTTATGCCGTTTTAAATCTTTCCGCAGACCACAAAGTCCGCCCCGATCTCAAGCTGAACTTCAGCGTGCTAAACGCCCTCGATCAGACCTATTTCCACTTGGACGGTTACAACAATCCGGGCAGGACGTTCTTCATGGGATTGAAATACGCATACCGTTGATGTTATGGAACCCGACCTTACCCCCCAACGCATCGTCTGCCTGACCGAGGAGACCACCGAGTGGTTGTACTTGCTCGGGCAGGAAGCGCGCATTGTCGGGATCTCGGGCTACACCGTGCGCCCGGCGCGTGCTCGGCAAGAGAAGCCCAAGGTCAGTGCGTTCCTGAGCGCCAAGATCGACAAGATTTTGGCGCTGCGGCCCGATTGCGTGTTTGGGTTTTCAGACTTGCAGGCCGACATTGCGGCGGCGCTGATTCGCCAGGGCGTGCAAGTCACGGTGTTTAACCAGCGCAGCGTGGCCGAAATTTTTTCCATGATGTTCCAGGTGGCGGCCATGGTGGGTGAGGCCGCGCAGGGGTTGGAGCGCATTGCCGCCATGCAGCAGGGGTTGGGCGCCATGCGGGCCGAGGTGGCGGCGCTGCAGGCGTTGGGTGCGCGCCGGCCGCGCGTGTTTTTTGAAGAGTGGGATGTGCCCCACATCAGCGCGATCCGCTGGGTGTCCGAACTCATGGGCATCGCCGGGGGCGACGACATCTTTCCCGAGCTAGCGCTTGAGTCGCTGGGCAAGAACCGCATCATTGCCGACGGCGCCGAAATCGTGCTGCGCAACCCGGACATCATCATCGGCTCCTGGTGCGGCAAGAAGTTTCGCCCCGAGACCGTGGCCGCGCGCGCCGGTTGGGCGCAGGTGGCGGCGGTGCGCGACGGCGCGCTGTTCGAGGTCAAGTCGCCGCTGATCCTGCAGCCCGGTCCGGCGGCGCTGACCGATGGTGTGGCGGCCTTGCACCGCATTTGCCGCGACTGGATGCGCTCGTCGATCGGACGTACCACGCCATGAGCGCAACGCTGCGCTTCGCATGGGCCGCAGTTGCCTTGCTGCTGCTGGGTGCCACACCTGCGCAAGCCGCAGCGACCGGCGCCACGGTGGTGGACGACAGGGGTACGGTGGTGCAGCTTTTGCCAGCGCCCCAGCGCATTGTCAGCCTCTTGCCGTCGTTGACGGAATCGGTCTGCGCTTTGGGCCAGTGCGCCAAACTGGTGGGTGTAGACCGCTATTCCAATTACCCGGCCAGCGTGCAGCAGCTTGCGCGCGTGGGCGGCGGGCTGGACCCGAATATCGAGGCCATCGTCGCGCTCAAGCCTGACCTGGTGCTGTTGGCCAGCTCGGCGCCGGGCATCGACCGCTTGCGCGCTTTGGGCCTGCGTGTGGTGGCGCTGGAGCCCAAAGACTACGCCAGTGCGGTGCGCGTGCTGGGCACCTTGGGGCAATTGCTGGGCGTGGATACGGCCAGTGCCTTGGTTGCCGCCATGGAAGCGGAGATGCGTGCTGCCGCCGCGCTGGTACCGGCCAAGGCGCGGGGCAAAAAAGTGTATTTCGAGGTCAATCCCGGCCCCTATGCCGCCAGCACATCGTCCTTTTTGGGCCAGACGCTGGAGCGCTTGGGACTCAACAACATCGTCGCAGGCAGCCTCGGGCCCTTCCCCAAGGTCAACCCCGAGTTCGTGGTGCGCGCGCAGCCCGATGTGATCATGGTGGGCGACAGCAATGCCGACGCCATGCCAACACGCCCCGGCTGGGGCAACCTGAAGGCCATCCAGCAAAAGCGGGTCTGCGCCTTTGACCGCACGGATGCCGACATCCTGGTGCGCCCCGGCCCGCGCATGGCCCAAGGTGCCACGCTGGTGGCGCGCTGCTTGCAGACTTTGTTCCCGGCAAAGGCGGGCTTGCCATGAAGCAGTGGATTCGCCAGCGGCCCTTGGCGCTTGCCGCCGCACTTGCGCTGCTGGCGCTGGGGCTGTTGGTGCTGGGCGCCTGTGTGGGCAGCAGCGGGTTGCAAGACTTGGGCGCGATGTGGCGTGACCCGGTGGGGCAGCAAATCGTGTGGGAGATCCGCCTGCCGCGCAGTGCCGGGGCCTGGGGCGCGGGTGCCTTGTTGGGCCTGGCGGGCGCGGTGGCCCAAGGACTGTTTCGCAACCCGCTGGCCGATCCGTATTTGCTGGGCAGCGCAGCGGGTGCCTCCTTGGGCGTGTGTGTGGCGCTGGCCTTGCTGGGAGCGTCGCCGCTGGCTGCGCCCTGGCTAGTGCAACTGGGCTTGACGGGCGCGGCCTTTGTCGGTGCCACCGGGGCTGTGCTACTCACCTTAGCGCTGGCGCGCGGGGTGCAACAAACCCTGCGCCTGCTGTTGGCTGGCGTGGTGGTGGGTGTGGTGCTCGGTGCGGCGGGCTCATTGATTTTGTTGGTGCAGCCGCAGCTGATGCAGGCCATGCAGGGTTTCATGTTGGGCAGCACGGCCTTGGTCGGCTGGGGTGCGTGCCTGCTGATGCTGGGCGTGTGGTGCGTGTGCATGGCGCTGGCCTGGGCCTTGAGCCCGGTGCTGGACGGCTTGTCGCTGGGCGAAGGCACGGCGCTGAGCCTGGGCTTGCCGGTGGTGCCCATGCGCATGGCGCTGGTCTTGGTGCTGGCGCTGGCCACCGGTGCGGCCGTGGCGCACACCGGGCTGATTGCTTTTGTGGGCCTGGCTGCGCCGCACCTGGTGCGCGCCATGGTGCGCGCGGGCCACGCGCGGCTGGTGTTGTTGTCGAGCCTGATGGGCGGGGCCTTGCTGCTGGGCGCGGACCTGCTGGCACGCAGCCTGATCGCGCCCGGGGAACTGCCGGTGGGCGTGCTCACTGCGGTGCTGGGCGGCGGCTATTTGCTGTGGCTGATGCACCGCCAAAACCCGCTGGCGGTGGGAGCCAAGCCATGACGGCTGTGTTGGCCCAGCAGGCGCTCAGCGCTCGAGCCGTTAGCGCCCGCTTGGGCGCGACCCAGGTGCTGCACGGCGTGGACCTCGATATTGAGGCCGGCCGCTGGACCAGCATCGTGGGGCCCAACGGCGCGGGCAAGTCCACCCTGCTCAAGGTGCTGGCTGGGCTGCTGGCGCATGAGGGTGTGGTGCATCTGCAAGGCCAGCCGCTGGCGGCCTGGCCCGCGCGCCAGCGCGCACAGCAAATGGCCTGGCTGGGACAAAACGAACTCGCTGGGGATGACTTGACCGTGTGGGATGTGGCACTGCTCGGCCGCCTGCCCCACCAGCCCTGGCTGGGCAGGCCCAACGCGCGCGATTGGGCCGCCGTGGAAGACGCCCTGCGCGCCACCCAAGCCTGGGACTGGCGCGAGCGCACGCTGGGCCAGCTCTCGGGCGGTGAGCGCCAGCGCGTGCTGCTGGCGCGCGCTTTAAGCGTGCAAGCCTCGGTGCTGCTGATGGACGAGCCCCTGGCCAACCTGGACCCGCCGCACCAGGCCGATTGGCTGCAGATCGTGCGCAGTCTGGTGGCCCGGGG
Organism: Comamonas sp. lk; assembly: GCA_945901215.1. GTDB lineage: Bacteria > Pseudomonadota > Gammaproteobacteria > Burkholderiales > Burkholderiaceae_C > Allorhodoferax. The sequence continues at coordinate 9,537 of CAMDKE010000010.1, read as the reverse complement.
AACTACGGTGGTCAGCGTGCTGCACGAGATTTCCATGGCCTTGCACGCCGACACCGTGGTGGTAATGGCGCAGGGCCGTATCACGCACCAAGGTGCCTGCGCACACCCGGATAGCCACCGCGCGCTGGAGCAAGTGTTTGACGGGCGCATTGCTATTCACGCGGTGGCCGGCCAATGGGTGGCGTTGGCGCGCACGCCATAACGCCCGACGCCCATCCATATTTGGCCCTCAGGACGTCCCCACTTTATGACCCTGCCTTATTCAATACCCACCATCACCACCCTGCGTGACCCTGCCTTGCATCTCGCTTTGCAGCAAAAGCTGGACCAAAAGACCAAGCCGCTGGGCTCGCTGGGCCGCATCGAAGCCCTTGCCTTGCAGATCGGTGAGATTCTGGGCAGCCAAGAACCTGCTTTGGCGCAGCCGCAGATGGTGGTCTTCGCAGGCGACCACGGGCTCACGGCGCGCGGCGTGTCGGCATATCCGAGCGACGTGACCTGGCAAATGGTGGAAAACTTTTTGGCCGGTGGCGCCGCTGTCAGCGTGCTGGCGCGGCAAAACGGCATTGCGCTGACCGTAGTGGACTGCGGCGTCAAGCACGACTTTTTGGCTGGGCTGCCGCACGGCGCGCAGCGTAAGGGTCTGCTGGTGCGCAAGGTGCCTGGTAGCGAACATGGCACGGCGGATTCGTCCGTGCGAGCCGCCATGACGCCAGCGCAATGCGAGCTGGCCTTGCATAACGGCCAGGAACTGGTGAAACACTTGCCCGGCAACGCGCTGCTGTTGGGCGAAATGGGTATTGGCAATACGTCGGCCGCTTCGCTGCTGCTGGCGCGCCTGGCCGGCCTGGACATTGCGCAATGCACGGGCGCGGGCACTGGGCTGGATGCGCCTGCGGTCGCGCGCAAAACCGCCGTGCTGCGCGAGGTGCTGGCGCTGCACGCCCAGGCCAGCGCGCCCTTGGACGCACTGGCCGCTTTTGGCGGGTTGGAGATCGCCACCATGGTCGGCGCCGTGTTGCAAGCTGCGCTGGAGCGCCGTGTGGTGCTGGTCGACGGCTTTATTGCCACGGCGGCCGTGCTGGTGGCGCACGCGCTGCAGCCGGCGGTGCTGGAGCGCTGCGTATTTGCCCACCGCTCGGGCGAGCGCGGCCACGAATTCATGTTGCAGCACCTGGGCGTGCAAGCCTTGCTAGATATGGGCTTGCGCCTGGGTGAAGGCTCGGGCGCCGCGCTGGCCTGGCCGCTGCTGCAATCGGCCTGTGCTGTTCTGCGTGAGATGGCGAGTTTTGCGTCGGCCGGCGTGTCCGAAAAGTCTGAGTTCGCACCGGCCAGAGCCGTCTGAGCGCCATGGGAAGCGTGCGGCACTTTTTGCTGGCCATTCAGTTTTTCACCCGCATTCCGGTCACCGGCGCGCTGGCAGATTGGGTGGGCTACAGCCCGGCCATGTTGCGGGCACGTGCGGCCTATTTTCCGGCGGTCGGGCTGGTGGTCGGTGGCCTGGTGACGGCGCTCACCGCTGCGCTGCTCTACGGCCTGCCCACCGCCTACGCGCCTTTGGTGGCGGCGGTGCTCGGCACCGCAGCGGGGGTGTGGATCACCGGCGCCTTTCATGAGGACGGCCTAGCTGACGTGGCCGATGGCCTGGGCGGCAGCTATGACCGGGACCGTGCCTTGGTCATCATGAAAGACTCCCGCGTCGGCGCCTTTGGTGCCATCGCGGTGGCGCTGGCGCTGCTGGCCAAAGTGGCTTTGCTGGCGCTGATCGGTGCGGTCAGCCCGGTGTGGATGTGTGCGGCGCTGATGGGGGCGCATTTGGTGTCGCGCACCTGGCCGCTGCTGGTGATTCGGCTGCTGCCCCACGTCGGGGACGACGCAGGCTCCAAATCCAAGCCCTTGGCCGACCAGATTAGCGGGGCCAGTTTGGCGGTGGCGCTGGCCTGGAGCGCTGCCGGGCTGGCGCTGACTGTGGTGTTGACAGCGCTATGGCGCACGCCTGGCTTGGCCGGCTGCGCCGGGTTGAACTGCACCTATGCCGCACCGTATGCGCTGACGGTGTGGGGGTCTGCGCTGGCGGCTTCTGCCTTGGCCTTTGTGTACTTGTGGCGGCTGTTTGCGCGGCGGCTGCAAGGCTTTACCGGCGACTGTCTGGGCACCGTGCAGCAGCTGTGTGAGCTGGCGTTTTACCTGGGCCTGGCGCTGGGCTTGGACGCCAGCGGCGGCTAACTTGCGGGGGCACCCATGACCTTGTGGATCGCCCGACACGCGCTGCCGATGGTGGCGCCCGGTGTCTGCTACGGTGCCTTGGACGTTCCCGCGCAAGAAGAGGCAACGCAGGTGGCGGCCCTAGGGCTGGCCACCGCGCTGCCGGTGGGTTTGGTGGTGCGTGTGTCTCCCCTGCAACGCTGCGCCCAACTGGCGCAAGCCCTGCAAGCCCTGCGCAGCGACCTCCACTTCGTCTTGGATGCGCGGCTGGCAGAAATGAACTTCGGCCACTTTGAGGGTGTGGCCTGGGACGCGATTGCGCTAGATGCCCTGCGCGAATGGACGGATAACTTTGGCGACCACCGCTTTGGCGGCGTAGAGAGCACCAACGAGGTGCTGGCCCGTGTTGCCTTGGCGTGGGACGCGGCATGCGCATCGGGCAGCCAGGCTTGGCTGACGCACGCCGGTGTGGCACGGGCTGCCACCTTGCTCGCCCAAGGCGTGCGCCGTGTGCAACGGGCGGACCAATGGCCGCTGGACGCCCCCGCCTACGGCCAGTGGCTGGAAATGGCTTGTTAGCGCATCGGGTCTGCCAGAGGATGCGAGGGGGTGAGCTTAGTCATGGCGATTGCGTCGGGCGCCATGTGACTTGGACTGGAGCTAAGCCAACGCATAGAGCTGTAGTCGCCACCCGTGCGCTTCAGACGCACAATGGCAAGGTTCCCACCCCACTTTGGGTACGGCCTTCTCTGCTTCCTTTTGCTGAGGTCTGACCCATATCACGATGCCTTGATGACCCTGAACAAGCCCCTTTGGACGCCCTGGAGCGCCGCCGATGCCCGCGCCTGGATTCGGCTGCCTACGGACCAGGACCACAAATACACGCGCGGCGTGCTGGGCGTGGTCACCGGCTCGCGCCAATACCCCGGTGCTGCGGTATTGGGCTGTGCCGCAGCGCTGGCTACCGGCTTGGGAATGGTGCGCTTTTACCCGGGCACCGCTGGTGCCGGTCTGGCTACCCTGGTCCTGCAGCGCTGCCCCGAAGTTGTGGTGGTGCCTGGACAAGTAAACGCGTGGCTTTTGGGTTCGGGCGTTGCGCCTGCTGGGGGCTGGTCGCTGAGTCTTTGGTTGCGTCACCGCCAGATGGCCGCTACGCGCACCCAGGCCGCCGCCACGGTGCTGGACGCCGGCGCCCTGCATCTGGCGGGCACGCTGAGTGGGCCCACGCTGATCACACCGCACGCCGGCGAATTGGCCACCTTGCTTTGCGCGCGCGGTGTGCCGGTGTCCCACCAAACCATTGCTGGTGACCCGCACCATTGGGCCGCCTTGGCGCAGCAGACCTTGGGCGTTACCGTTTTGCTCAAAGGCGCACACAGCGTGGTGGCGGGCGAGGGCGTTTGTATCGCGCTACCGCCGTCCACGCCCTGGTTGTCCACGGCGGGCACGGGCGATGTGCTGGCGGGCATGGTTGGTGCCCTGGTGGCCTCCCACCAGGCGCAGTTGTCGGTGCAACCGGCTTTGCTGGCGCATCTGGCGGCCACAGCCGCATGGCTGCACGCGCAAGCCGCGCAGGGCGCCAGTGGCGGCGCACCCCTGACGGCCAGCGGGCTGATCGCCGCTATTCCTCTTGCCCTGCGCATGCTCTTGGCTGAAGACACCCTCCACCTATAAGGTGGTTTTGCAGATACAGGGCCCCTTAGCGGGCCCGGATGCCTAGGCCACCAGCGGCAGGCTGCGGTGGCGCTTGCCGCTTAGCGCAAACAGTGCGTTGGATACTGCGGGCGCTATTGGGGGCAAGCCCGGCTCGCCTACACCGCCTGGCGTACGCTCGCTGGCGATGATGTGGGTCTCCACCACCGGCGCATGCGCCAGTTGCAGCATGGGGTAATTGGTGAAGTTGCTTTGCTGCACCACGCCACCTTCGATGTCGATCTTGCCCCACAGCGCCGCCGTCAGGCCCATTACCACGGCGCCCTCCATTTGCTGGGCCACGATGCCGGGGTTGACCACGGTGCCGCAGTCGATGGCGCAGACCACGCGGTGTACACGGGGCACGCCGCCTTCCAGCGATACCTCTGCCACTTCGGCCACGATGGAGCCAAAGGACTCGTGTAAGGCAATGCCCCGAGCACGGCCGGCGGGCAGCGCGCTGCCCCATTGGGCTTTATTGGCTGCCAGGTTGAGCACCGCCAAGTAGCGCGGCGTCGCTTGCAGCAGGCTGCGGCGAAATTCAAGTGGGTCTTTTTGTGTGGCAGCAGCGAGTTCGTCGATAAAGCTTTCTGAGAAAAACGCATTGTGCGAATGCCCCACCGAGCGCCAAAAACCCACTGGCACGCCCATCTGGGTGGCTACATGCGCCATGTGCTGGTGGGCAAATCCGTAGGGCAGGTCGAACAAGCCCTCGGAGGTGGTTTTATCCGGCATATCCACCGGCCCGGCCAGCAGCGGCACGGCACGCTCCATCCAGCGCGGCGAGATGGCATCGCCTGCGGACTTGATGCGCAGGCTTTGCACCCGGCCTTGCGCGTCCACGGTGGCTTTGAGCCGCGCGGCGTGCATAGGGCGGTAGAAGTCGTGTCCCATGTCCTCTTCGCGTGACCACGACAGTTGCACCGGCTTGCCCGCGGTGGCCATCGCTACTTTGACCGCCTGGGCTACAAAGTCGACTTCCAGGCGGCGGCCAAAGCCTCCACCCAGCAAGGTGACGTGCACCGTCACTTGGTCTGGGTCCACGCCAGCGGCCTTGGCGGCGGCGGCCCGCGCGGAAGACGGGATTTGCGTGGGCGCCCAAATTTCCACAGCGCCGTTTTTGACTTGCGCCGTGCAGTTCATGGGCTCCATGGTGGCGTGGGCCAGGTAGGGAGCGGTGTAGCTGGCCTCAATTACCTTGGCAGCAGACTTCTCAGCCGCTTCGATATCGCCTTGGTCAAAAAAGGCGAAACCACTTTCCCGGTCCAATTGGCTTTGCAGCGATGCTGCGATGGCTTTGGTGTCCAGCGCACCTTGGGCGCGTTGCTGCCACTGGGCGACCACGGCCTGGGCACCCTGGCGGGCGTGCCAGGTGGTCTGGCCTACCACGGCGAAGCCCGCGCTAGAGCCATGGGCTGCATCCAGCAATACCACCTGCTGCACGCCGGGCAAAGCCAGCGCGGCCTTGCTGTCGATGGACCCCACACTGCCACCGAGCATGGGCGGCATGCGCACGGCGGCAAACAGCATGTCCGGCAGGCGCACGTCCAGGCCAAAGCTGGCACTGCCGTTGGTTTTGGCAATCAGGTCGGCGCGCGGCGCAGCGGTGCCGATCAGCTTCCAGTCCTTGCGGTCTTTGGGCACCACGTTGGCGGGTGTGCTGGCGGCGGCGGCCAAGGCCAATTCGCCATAGTGGGCCGACTGGCCCGAGGCGTGTTGCACCCGACCAGCATGCACCGTGATCCCAGAGGCAGACACTTTCCACTGTGCTGCTGCCGCGCCCACCAGGCTGGCGCGTGCGGTGGCTGCGGCCATGCGCAGCGGCGCCCAGCCATCGGCCACGCTGGCAGATCCGCCGGTGGCGTTGATGCCCAGTTCGCGGGCCAGCTTGCTGACCACCCATTCACCCACTTTGACCTTGGTGGGCTTGGTGCCGTGCTCCGACTCCAGCGGGTGAAACGGCAAACTGCCCAGCAGCATGGACACGTTGCCGTAGATCGCGTCCGAGCCTGCTTGCTCCAGCCGCACGCGCGCCAAGGGCACGTCCAGCTCTTCGGCCACCAGCATGGCCAGGGCGGTGTGCACGCCCTGGCCCATTTCGCTGCGGGCCATGGCCAGCACCACGCTGCCGTCTTGGGCGATCTTGATCCAGCCGTTCAGGGCGACTTCACCCTGCGTGGGCAGCATGGCGGCGGGTTGGCCCAGGCGCGAGCGCGGGGGCATCAGGCCCCAGCCGACCACCAATGCGCCGGTTGCGCCCAGGGCGCTCAGTATCCAGGTGCGGCGCTTCATGCGACCACCTCGCGGCTTGCTACGGGGGATTGCAAGGCGGTTTGTGTGGCGCCCGCTGCCCGGTGAATGGCCGCGCGCACCCGCTGGTAGGTGCCGCAGCGGCAGATGTTGGTCATGGCGGCGTCGATATCGGCGTCGCTGGGTTTGGGGTTGCGCTCCAGCAGGGCGGCAGCGGCCATCAGCATGCCACTTTGGCAGTAACCGCATTGGGGTACTTGCTCGGCGATCCAGGCCTGTTGCAGGGCGTGGGGTTGCTCGGCGCTGCCCAAGGACTCAATGGTGCGAATGCGTTTGCCCACCAGAAGCGATGCTGGCGTCACGCAGGAGCGCACGGCCTCGCCATCCACGAGCACCGTGCAGGCGCCACAGGCGGCCACGCCGCAGCTAAATTTAGTGCCGGTGAGCTTGAGTTGGTCACGCAATACCCACAAAAGGGGCATGTCGGCCGGGGTGTCGGTTTGCACCGCTTGGCCGTTGATGGTCAGGTTCATGGGCTTATTTCTTCCTACAAAAATGCGGGGATGGTAAGCCAGGGGCTGCACCCGCTGGTGTCCCGGGTGCGCGTCGCCGGGTCGCCGCTTCGAGGCGAGGGGCTTTACTTCACCAAAACCACCGGCTGCTTGGCCAGCGCACAAACCCTTTGCGCGACAGATCCTAGGACCAGATCGCTCAGGCCAGAACGGCCCTTGCTGCCCAGCACCACCATATCGAACTTGCCTGCCGTGGCGGTGGCCAGGATTTGATCGACCACGTGACCGACTTTGATCACCATATCGTGCGGGAGATTGGCTTGGTCCAGCAGTTTGCGTGCTGGTTTGAGGTCGCGTTCGCTCAACTCCCGGAAATAGTCTTCCAGCCCGTCTTTAGGCAGGTGTTTGGCCAAGTGGCGCAGGCCCGTGTCATCGTGCACAGTCACCAAGGTGATATGGGGCGACTGGGCCAGGGCCGTGCTCAGTGTGGTGGCGTACTTCACCGCGCGCAGGGCGGATTTGGAGCCGTCGATGGCGATCAAAATTTTCATGCAGGTATCCGTGGGGTTGGTGGTACGAAGGTAGGTTCGCACCGTTTTTAGGGCCAAAGCTTGTTCTGGGCCTATGTTCGTCGCTTGCGACCAAGGGCATATTGAGCCTGATCAACAACTCCACTCAGTGGGTGCGAATAAGGTGCTGGTAGCAGTGGCCATGGCTTCGTGGTTCAAGCGGAGCCTGGGTTAACCTCGGAATCGGCACTGCTGCTGACCTGCCCGCTGGCTGCTGCGGCGAGGGCGGCTTAGCGAAAAGCGGATGTTGCGCTAGCTCTGGGCGCGGTGCGCAAGTGGCTCTTGCGCTAGGTTGGTTCCGGCGGCAGCCAGGCCTTGCAGCACATCGCCGACCACAATCACGCTGGGGCTACCCAAACCCTCGCGGACCAGGGTGGCGTGCAAGGTAGAAAGCGTGGCGCTGGCGTAACGCTGGGTTGGCAGGCTGGCGTTTTGGATGATGGCCACTGGCGTATCGGCGCTCAGGCCTTGCAAAAGCGACTGTTCAATGGCTGCGGCACCGTTCACGCCCATGTAAATCACCAGGGTGAGCTTGGCCTGCCGGGCCGTGTGCGACAGCGCCACCCAATCGGTGCCGCTGTCGCCAGGTTTTGCGTGACCGGTAACGAAAACCACGCCGTGGGCATGTTCACGGTGGGTCAGTGGCACGTTCAAGCTGCTCATGGCTGCCAGCCCGGAAGTAATGCCGTTGATCACCTGCACCGTGATGCCAGCGGCTTGTAAGGCTTCCACCTCTTCGCCGCCCCGTCCAAAAATAAAGGGGTCGCCGCCCTTGAGCCGCACCACCTGTTCGCCGCGCTGCGCTTCGCTGACCATGAGCTTTTCGATAAACGCCTGCGGCGTGGAGGTACAGCCGCCGCGTTTTCCCACGTAGATCACGCGGGCGCCAGGCGTTGCGTGGGCCAGCACCGCGTCGTTCACCAAGTCGTCCACCAGCAGCACCGTGGCGCTAGCAATCGCTTTGACCGCTTTGAGGGTGAGCAACTCGGGGTCGCCAGGTCCTGCGCCGACCAGGGTGACGCGGCCGTTGTTTGGGTTAATAACAGTAGGCATAAAGACGATTCACAAGGCACAAGCCAGTTGCACCACGTGGGCCACCTGTTGCGCAATGGGCGCGGGCACAGGTGCTTGGCCGCTCAGGACTTGGAGTATGTATTGGGCCGTGGCGTCGGCGTCGGTGGTTTGCGGAAGATCGGGCAGCGCAGCCAGGCTGCCTGCTTGTGCGGGGTGCAAGGATACGGTCTGGCCATGTAGAAAGGCTTGCATTTTGGGCGTTCGCCGGGCGTCGGCTACCGCCTCGCCTTCGGTGCCGCGCAGCAGCAAAGCGTTACCTTGCACCAATTCCAGGGTGGCGGTCATGGACTCGGCGTATTCGGGGTGCGTGTAGCTGGTAACCAGCACACTGGGGCCCTGACTGGGGTTCATCAGCTTGACCAGGCTGTGCGCCGAATTGCGCAACTGGACCACCCGGCGCACGTCGAGCAGCCGTTGCAGGCCCGCATGGAGCACTGCCGTGGGTACAAAAGCCATTTCGCCCGGGGCGATGGCGTCAACGGCGGTGGAAGGAAATAGCCCCAAGTTGGCCAGCACCTCGGTGGTAAAGACGCGCCGACTCTCCGTGGCCGTGCCGTGCACCAGCACCGGCCAGCCCTCGCGCGCCAGCAGTAGGGCCAGCAGCGGGGTCAGCACCGGCAGCTTGCGCGCGCCGTTGTAGCTGGGAATGACGATCAAGGGCTTGTCGCTCGCAGGCACCCGCTGCATGCGGGTGTGGGTGGCGTCCAAAAAACCAGCCATTTCGTCCGGTGTCTCGCCTTTGATGCGCATGGCCAGGCAAAAAGCACCGACTTCCAGGTCGGTGACGCTGCCGTCGAGCAACTGGCCCCACAAATCGCAGGCCTGCGCGCGGGTCAGCGAGCGCGCACCCTCTTTGCCGCGCCCGATTTCCTTGAGGTAAATGCCTATGCCCATGGTTGGATTGTCAGCTATGGGCGTGCCCGACGGTGGCCTCGTGGCATCTACTGCTGGGAGGTGCGCGGTTTGACCGCGTGTGTTCGGGCTTTCCTGGCCATAAAATGTGTATGAATGACAGGAGATTACACATGCGAACCAACGTTGTGATTGACGACAAGCTCATGGCCGACGCGCTAAAAGCGTGTGGCGCGCGCACCAAGCGTGAGGCTGTGGAACTGGGCCTAAAGACTTTGCTACAGCTTGGGCGGCAAGCCGAGGTGCGCCGCCTTAAAGGCAAGATCAACTGGGAAGGCGACCTGGAAGCCATGAGGCGCGACAAGTGATTCTGGTTGACTCAA
>CAMDKE010000009.1 GCA_945901215.1 Comamonas sp. lk | reverse complement strand
CCCCCCGAGGGGGCTAATTTGCCTTGGGGCGGCCCGGCGGCAAATTCTGCGGCCCCCACGCTTGCCACTGCGTGTGCTGCGCTGCCCCCCGAGGGGGCTAATTTGCCTTGGGGCGGCCCGGCGGCAAATTCTGCGGCCCCCACGCTTGCCACTGCGTGTGCTGCGCTGCCCCCCGAGGGGGCTAATTTGCCTTGGGGCGGCCCGGCGGCAAATTCTGCGGCCCCCGCGCTTGCCACTGCGTGTGCTGCGCTGCCCCCGGTGTGGCCGGGCAGGTAGGGCACCAGGTCTTCGACCACGCAGACCGGGCCTACTCCGGGGCCGCCGCCGCCGTGGGGGATGCAGAAGGTTTTGTGCAAATTGAGGTGGCTGACGTCGCCGCCAAATTCGCCGGGAGCGGCAATGCCCACCAGGGCGTTCATGTTGGCGCCGTCCACGTAGACGCGCCCGCCGTGCTGGTGCACCAGTGCGCACAAGGCCTTGACCTGGGTCTCAAACACGCCGTGGGTGCTGGGGTAGGTAATCATCACTGCCGCCAGGTGGGTGCTGTGCTGCTCGCACTTGGCGCGCAAGTCGTCCATGTCGACGTTGCCCTGCGCGTCGCAGGCGGTCACCACCACCTCCAGGCCGGCCATGTGCGCGCTGGCCGGGTTGGTGCCGTGGGCCGAGGACGGGATCAGGCAAATATTGCGGTGCCCCTGTCCGTGGGCGGCCTGGTAGGCGCGTATCACCAGCAGGCCCGCATATTCGCCCTGGCTGCCGGCATTGGGCTGCAGGCTGATACCGGCGTAGCCCGTGGCCTGGCACAGCCACTGGCGCAGCTGGGCGTCCAGCAGCGCGTAGCCCTGCAACTGGTCGGCCGGGGCAAACGGGTGCATGTGGGCAAACTCGGGCCAGGTGATGGGAATCATCTCACTGGTGGCATTGAGCTTCATGGTGCAACTGCCCAGCGGGATCATGCTGCGGTCCAGCGCCAGGTCTTTGTCGCTGAGGCAACGGATGTAGCGCAGCATGGCCGTCTCGCTGTGGTGGCTGCGAAACACAGGGTGGGTAAGGAAAGCACTGCTGCGGCGCAGCGCTGCGGGAATCAAATCGCCGGCTTCGGCCTCAAAGGCCTGCCAGCGCGGCAGTGCCTGGTCGCCGTGGGCAAAGACCGACCACAGGGCGTCGATGTCTTGGCGCGTGGTGGTCTCATCAAGCGACAGCACCAGCGCCGTGTCGCCGATCTGGCGCAGGTTCAGGCCCTTGCTGCGCGCCTTGGCTGCCAGGTTTGCCGTTTGGGCGCCGCTGGCGATATGCAGCGTGTCAAACGCGCTGGCGTGCGTGGCTGCGTAGCCCAGGCTGCGCAAACCCTTGGCAACGATGGCGGTGTAGGCCGCCACGCGCCGCGCAATGCGCACCAGGCCCTCGGGCCCGTGGTAGACCGCAAACATGCTGGCCACCACGGCCGGCAGTACCTGCGCGGTGCAGATATTGGAGGTGGCTTTCTCGCGCCGTATGTGCTGCTCGCGGGTTTGCAAGGCCAGCCGGTACGCCGCTTGCCCCTGCGCATCCACGCTCACGCCCACCAAACGGCCCGGCATGGACCGCTTGTAGGCGTCGCGGCAGGCAAAAAACGCCGCGTGCGGGCCGCCGCAGCCCATGGGCATGCCAAAGCGCTGCGTGCTGCCCACCACGATGTCTGCGTCCCACTCGCCCGGTGGTGTAAGCAGAGTCAGCGCCAGCAGGTCGCTGGCCACGCACAGCGCGGCCTGTTTGGCGTGTAACACGGCGGCGAGCTGGCGAAAGTCGTTTACCGCGCCGGTGGTGCTGGGGTATTGCACCAGCGCAGCAAAACAATCGGTGTGGTGCGCATGGGCCAACACGTCGGCCACCACCACCTGCAGGCCCAGCGGCGCGGCGCGGGTTTGGATCACGGCAATGGTCTGCGGGTGGCAGCCGGGGTCGACCAAAAACACCGCACTGCTGCTCTTGACGCTGCGCCGCGCCAGCGTCATGGCCTCGGCGGCGGCGGTGGCTTCGTCGAGCATGGAGGCATTGGCCATGGGCATGGCGGTGAGGTCGCACACCATGGTCTGGAAGTTAACCAAAGCCTCCATGCGGCCCTGGCTGATTTCGGCCTGGTAGGGCGTATAGGCCGTGTACCAGGCAGGGTTCTCCAAGATGTTGCGCAGCACCACGCCCGGAGTGTGGGTGCCGTAATAGCCCTGACCGATCCAACTCTTGAGCAGCACGTTGCGCTTCGCCAGGGCCTTGAGCTCTGCCAAGGCCTGGGCCTCCCCCACGGCAGGGGGTAGTTGCATGGGAGCGGCGCGCCGGATACTGGCGGGCACGATGGCGTCCATCAGCCCATCAAGCGAGGTCTCGCCCATGGCGTGCAGCATGTGCGCCTCGTCCTGTGCGCTCAGGCCGATGTGGCGGGCGGCGAATTCGCCTGGGTTTTCCAGGGCGTGCAAAGCGGTGGCGGGGGTGTGCATCAGATTCTCCGGTGGGTTGCGCGCGCGGCCATGGCGGCAGCGGCGCAACAGGTGGCGGTGGGCTTATTTGGCGAAATCGCCGTAGGCGGTTTCGTCCATCAAGGCGTCGAGCTGCGCTGGCTCGCTGAGCTTGACTTTGAAAAACCAGCCCGCCCCCAGCGGGTCGGTATTGGCCAAGGCAGGCGCGTCGCGCAAGGCGTCGTTGACGGCGACGATTTCGCCCGATACCGGCATGTACACGTCGGCTGCGGCCTTGACCGACTCGACCACGCCGGTCACGTCGCCCTGGTCAAAGTGCGCGCCCACTTCGGGCAATTCAACGAACACCACGTCGCCCAAGGCGTCTTGTGCGTGGTGCGTAATGCCCACCGTGGCCACGTCCTGGTCAGCCAAAATCCATTCATGCTCGGCGGTGTATTTGAGTGCCATGTGATCTCCTGGAGGTAAGTAAAACAAAGGGGAAACTGAAACCGCCTCGCTTAGCCGCGGTGGTAGCGGTGCGGCACAAACGGCAGGGCGCAGACCTGCATGGGAACGGGTTTGCCGCGCACCATGGCAACCACCTGGGTGCCTACGTCTGCGTAGCGGCGATCGACGCAGCCCATGGCGATGGCGCGGTCCACACTAGGTCCAAGCAAGCCGCTGCTGACCTGGCCAATCGGCTGGCCCGCCGCGTCCTGCAAGGCCGTGTGTTCGCGCACCGGCACCCGCTCCAGCGCCAGCAGCCCCACGCGAAGGCGATCGCAACCGTGCCCGATCTCGTGCAAAACCCGCTCTGCGCCAGGGAAGCCACCCGCCCGTGCGCCCCCCGTGCGCCGTACTTTCTGAACGGCCCACAGCAGTTGCGCCTGGGCGGGTGTGGTCTGCGCGTCAAGCTCGTTGCCGTAGAGGCACAAACCAGCTTCTAGCCGCAGCGAATTGCGTGCACCCAGGCCGATGGGCAGCACCTCGGGTTGTGCCAGCAAAGCGCGCGCTAAAGCGTCTGCGCCCGCCTGGGGAACCGAGATCTCAAACCCGTCCTCGCCGGTGTAGCCGCTGCGCGTGATGAATAGCGCGTGACCGGCCCACCCAAAGTGACCGCCCGACATAAACACCAATGCAGCCACGCCCGGCACCACACGCTCCAGGGCTGTGGCCGCCGCCGGACCTTGCAAAGCCAGCAGGGCGTGTGTTTCCAGCGGTGTGATGCGGCAGCGCTGCCCGATACGGGCCTGCAGGTGCGCCAGATCGGCGGCCTTGCAAGCGCCATTGACCACCAGCAACAAGTGGTCTGCGCAGCGGGTAAACATCAAATCATCCAGGACGCCGCCCTCGTCGTTGAGCAGCAAACCGTAGCGCTGGCGCCCCAGGCCCAGGCCCAGCACATCCATAGGAATGAGCGACTCCAGCGCCAAGCTGGCCTGCGGCCCCGACAGGGTGAGCTGGCCCATGTGGGACACATCAAACAAGCCGGCCTGGCTGCGGGTGTGGCGGTGTTCGGCGATCAGGCCTTGGGGGTACTGGACCGGCATGCTGTAGCCGGCAAAGGGCACCATGCGAGCGCCAAGCTCCAGGTGCAATGCGTGCAGAGGGGTGTGAAGAAGGGGGGTGTCTGACACAGCGGGACTCCAAGGCAATCGACCCCACGCGCTGCAGGCCGGTAACCCTGTTGTCCGCTTTACCTGAGAGATTCAACGCTGCAAACTTGTAGCGCATTGCCCCTTCGGTGGGCGGCATTGAGGGGCCGCCTCTCTCCAACAGAATAAAAAGTCAGTCCTTTTGCCTGAGCGTTCAGCCTTCGGCGGTCTTGCGACTCTCTCCTGACGCGGTCATTCTAGTCCCCGGGCGCGGGATTGGAATAGGACCCGCATGCCGATCGCCCCAGGTTTATGCGCATAAGATGCGCATAAACTCCTTGGAGCCTTTATGCCGGACTACAGTCCAAACACTCCCGCCATTTCCCGCAAACGCCCGGTCAATCTCACCCTGAGCGAAAGCCTGATTGTGGACCTCAAAGGCTGCACATCCAACCTGTCAGCCACCGCCGAAGTGTTGCTGACCGCCTTTGTGGTCGAGCAAAAGCAGGCGCGGGCGCTGCGCCAGGATCAAGCCGCTCAAGCGGTCGAAGAATGGAACGCCTTGCACGACGCGCAAGGTTCTTTTGCCGACGAGCATTCGACGCTCTGATGGCGCAGTTTGACCTGCATCGCAACAAAGGGCTGCGCAAGGACACGGTTCCTTTTGTGGTGGTCGTCCAGTCCGCGCTGTTTAATGGCTACCGCCGCCGCGTGGTCGTGCCGCTGGTTCGGCAAAGCGCACTTGGCTCAGAAATATCGGGGACGCGCCTGAACCCACGCTTTACCGTGGAAGGCGCTGTGGTGGTTTTGCATCCGCTGGACATGGTGTCCGTGGCGCTGGACCAGTTGGGTGAACACGTCGGCTCGTTGGCTGAACACGGCCAATCCATTACCGATGCGCTAGATGAGGTGTTTACGCGGGCTTGGAACTAGGCTGGCCTGGCGCGCTACCATCGTCACTATCCCAATTCCACCGGAGCCCCGCATGGACACCGAAGAGCGCTTCACCCGCTTTGCCGACTTTTATCCCTTTTACCTAGGCGAGCATGCGCACCCGGTGTCACGGCGGCTGCACTTTGTGGGCACCACCATTGCGGCCGTGCTGCTCACATCGGCGCTCACGGAGCAAATGGGCTGGCTCGTACTGGTGGCGCTGGTGCAGGGCTACGCGTTTGCCTGGGTGGGGCACTTCTTTTTTGAGCATAACAAGCCCGCCACCTTCCAATACCCGCTGTTTAGCCTGATGGGCGACTGGCGCATGTGGTTTGACATGCTCACGGGCAAGCTGAAGTTTTAGGGCCTGGACGCCCTATAAAAAACGGTCCAGTATCTTCTTGCTGTGCGCGTCCAGCGCCAACTGGTCGCGCACCAGGTAGTGGATGCCGTGGGCGTCGGCAATCAAGAGGCTGTGCTCGGCGCCCACGCGGCGAATGTCTTCGTCGCCGCGCAGCACAAATTCGCAGGCGCCCCGGTCCGTCTCCACGGCCCAGGTGCAGGGCGTGGAAAAGCCGCTGACCGACACGATGCGCCCAATCACGGGCATAAATTCGCGCAAGGCCAGCGCTTGGCGCAGCAGGTCTTGGGTGGGCTGGGGCAAGTCGGCCAGGTTGGGCACCCAGGCCACTTCATGGCCTTCGGTGTCCAACACCGAAATGCCTTCTTCGGGCGCCTGGATGGGGAATGCGCGCACCGGCACCACGGCCTCAAAGCGCTGGCCCTGCGCGTTGGTAAGCAGCAACTTGCCAAAGGGCGTGCGCTCCAAAAGAAAGGGGTTGGCCACGGCGGGCGTGATGGCTAAGGTGGAACTTGGAACAGGGGCGTGGTTCATGCTTAGCTGCCTTCGGAGGCCAAGACTGGCTCGGTATTGCGCGCCTGGGCTTGGTACAGGTTGAAGTACGCGCCCTCTTGGGCCATGAGCGCGTCGTGCGTGCCCTCTTCCACCACGCGACCCCGGTCCAGCACCACCAGGCGGTCGGCGCGGTGCAGGGTGGACAGGCGGTGGGCGATGGCGATGGTGGTGCGGCCTTGCACCAGATTCTCTAGCGCTTTTTGGATTTCTTTTTCGGTCTCCGAGTCCACCGAACTGGTGGCTTCGTCCAGGATCAGGATGCGCGGGTCGATCAAGAGCGCGCGCGCAATCGAGATGCGCTGGCGCTCGCCGCCCGAGAGGCCCTGGCCACGTTCACCCACCATGGAGTCGTAGCCCTGGGGCAGGCGCAGGATGAACTCGTGCGCATGCGCGGCGCGCGCGGCGGCCACGATGTCGCTGCGCGTGGCCTCGGGCTTGCCGTAAGCAATGTTTTCGGCGATGGTGCCAAAGAATAAGTAGGGCTCTTGCAACACCAGGCCGATATTGCGCCGGAAGTCGGCAATGGCGTAGGAGCGGATGTCCACGCCGTCGACCAATATGGCGCCCTCGGACACGTCGTAAAAGCGGCAAATCAGGTTGACCAGCGTGCTCTTGCCCGAGCCGCTGTGGCCGACCAGGCCAATCATCTCGCCGGGCGCGATTTGCAGATTGATGCCCCGGTTCACTGCCCGGTTACCGTAGCGAAATCCCACCTCGCGCAGCTCAATGCGGCCTTGCACCCGGTCCACGTGCATTGGGTTTTGCGGCTCGGGCACGCTGGATACATGGTCCAGAATGTCAAAAATGCGCTTGGCCGCCGAAGCCGACTTTTGCGTGACGGACACGATGCGGCTCATGGAATCAAGCCGCCCGTAAAAGCGCCCGATATAGGCAATAGCCGCCAGCAACATACCCACCGTGATTTCGCCCTTAGACACCTGCCAGATGCCAAAGCCCCAAACCACCAGCAGGCCCATTTCGGTCAGCAGCGAGACACTCGGTGAAAACAGCGACCAGATTTTGTTGATGCGGTCGTTGACCAGCAGGTTGTGCCGGTTGGCATCACGAAAGCGCTTGGCCTCGCGCTGCTCTTGCGCAAAGGCCTTGACCACGCGGATACCGGGAATGGTGTCGGCCAGAACGTTGGTGACTTGGCCCCACACGCGGTCAATCTTCTCAAAGCCGGTGCGCAGGCGATAGCGCACAAAGTGGATCATCCAGCCAATAAAGGGCAGCGGGACCAGCGTGATCAGCGCCAGATACGGGTTCATCGAAAAAAGGATAACGGCGGTCATGACGATCATCACCACGTCACTGGCAAAGTCGGTCAGGTGCAGGGACAAATAGACCGCAATGCGGTCGCTCTCGCTGCCCACGCGCGAGAGCAAGTCACCAGTGCGCTTGCCGCCAAAGTATTCCAACGACAAGCGCAACAAATGCTCGTAGGTCGTGGTGCGCAGGTCAGCGGCAATGCGTTCAGACGCCAGCGCCAAGATGTAGGTCTTGGCCCAACTCAAGACCCAGGCCAATATTCCTGACCCCAGCAGTCCCGACAGATACCAAAGTACGGTGGACGACGGAATTTGCTGGCCGTTCTGAAACGGGATCAGCACTTCGTCGACCAGCGGAATCGTCAGGTAAGGCGGCACCTGGCTGGCCGCCGTGCCCAGCAGCATGAGCACAAAGCCCAGCAGTAACTGACCCCGGTAGGGCCGCGCAAAGCGCCATAGGCGCAGCAGCGTCCAGGTCGACGGCGGGGTGTGGACTACTTTGGTGCAGACCGGACATTCCTCCTGGTCGGGCTCCAGCGGCGCTTTGCAGCTGGGGCATACCGCCTGCAGCAGCGGCGCCACCGGCTGGCCGCTGAGTGCACTGCCTTGCTGCGCCATGAACTGGTCGACCAGGCGAAGGGCCTGCAGGTTCTGGCCCAGGGTAAAGCGCCAGCGGTGCAGCAAACCGCGGGCGTCCAGCAGCTCCAAGTGGCCCACGCCGGCGTGGTCGTGGTGGGCCAGCGTCAGGTCGGCGCGGTAAGGCCATTCCAGTGGCACCCTGCCGTCTTGCGTCAGACTGAGCAAACGCCGGTTGGTAGCCAACACCAGGCCCGGCGCGAAGTGCAGGCGCGCGTCGAGGTCAACCTCCAGGCAGGCAAAGACGTTCTCATCAGAAGCAATGTGCGGCAAGCTGGCCGATAACCACAGGGCTGGAATATCACCCGCCGCAGGTGCGGCAACAGGTACGTCTTGGGTCATTGAAGTGAATCATTCTTTTGTTTAAAACCGATCGGCTTCAAGGGCGCGCCGGCGGGGCGTGCCTCACACGCCAAACCCCCACTATGCCTGAGAGCGGCGCCCCACACAGTCCCAGCGCAGCCTTGAGCGAGAATGCTCAACGCACCATGAACCCCACCGGTGGACCGCAGCGTCCGCCCCATGACATGACGAGCCAGAAAAAAATAGAAATTTTGCGGGTGAATTACCTGCGCGGCCCCAATATCTGGACCTACCGACCCGTGATCGAAGCCTGGGTCGATATCGGCGAGCTGGAAGACTTCCCCTCCAACACATTGCCCGGTTTTTACGAACGCCTGAGCGGATGGCTGCCGGGCTTGATAGAGCACGAATGCAGCCCGGGCGTGCGCGGCGGCTTTCTAGAGCGGCTGCGCGAAGGCACCTGGGCGGCGCACATTTTGGAGCACGTGAGCCTGGAGCTGCAAAACCTTGCGGGTATGCGCACCGGCTTTGGCAAAGCGCGCCAAACATCGCAGCGCGGCATTTACAAGGTGGCTTTTCGCAGCCGCCAGGAAGACGTGGGCCGCGCGGCCCTGCACGCGGGGCGCGACCTGCTGGTGGCTGCCATCAACGACCAGACTTTTGACCTGTCGGCCCGCGTGGCCGAACTCAGCGACATGGTGGACTCGCTGTGCCTGGGCCCAAGCACGGCGCACATTGTGGATGCGGCCACCGCGCGGCGCATACCGCACATCCGCCTGACCGAAGGCAACCTGGTGCAGCTGGGCTACGGCATCGCCCAGCGCCGCATCTGGACGGCCGAGACCGATCAGACTTCGGCCATCGCCGAAGAAATCGCCAGCGACAAAGACCTGACCAAGTCACTCTTGCAGGCTTGCGGCGTGCCAGTGCCCGAGGGCGAGTTGGTCAAGAGCGCCGAAGCCGCTTGGGCAGCAGCCCAAAGCGTGGGCCTGCCGGTGGCAGTTAAGCCCCTCGACGGCAACCACGGGCGCGGAGTGTCGCTGGACCTGACACACCAAGCTGGAGTGGAAGCGGCCTACCATCTGGCGCACCGCCAGGGCGGCGGCAGTGCGGTCATTGTGGAGAAGTACATTCCCGGCAAAGAGCACCGCCTGCTGGTGGTGGGCAAAAAAGTGGTGGCGGCGGCGTGCGGAGACAGCTTGCACGCCGAAGGCGACGGCGTGCACACCATCGACCAACTGGCCGAGTTGCAAATCAACTGCGATCCACGGCGTGGCCGGGGCGAGGATTCCCCGCTCAATGTGGTGAAACCTAGTGAAAGCGAAGAGATCCTTCTGGAACTCGAGCTCGTGGGGCTAAACGCCCAATCGGTGCCAGCCCTGGGCCAGCGCGTGCTGATTCAGCGCAACGGCAATGTGGCACTGGACGTGACCGCGCTAGTGCACCCCAGCGTGGCTGCCGCCGCTGCCTTGGCCGCGCGCGTGGTGGGCCTGGACATTGCCGGTGTCGACATGGTGCTGCAAGACTGCGCCCTGCCCCTGCACAGCCAGCGCGCAGCGGTGATTGAAGTCAACGCCAGTCCGGGGCTGTTGTCGCATATCAAACCAGCCAACGGCCCGGGCCAGCCGGTGGGCAAGGCCATCATGGACCACTTGTTTGCACCCAAGGTAGACGGGCGCATTCCCGTGGTGGGCATTACCGGCACGCACAACACCGGCCGTATTGCGCGCCTGGTGGCCTGGCTGGTGCACATCAGCGGCAAGCACGTGGGCCTGGCTTGCAGCGAAGGCCTGTACCTAGACAGTCGGCGTGTCGACGCGCGTGACAGCACAAGTTGGGACGCCGGACAGCGCATTTTGATCAACCGATCGGTGCAGGCGGCAGTGTTTGAGAACCCGAGCGTCACCATCCTGGGCCAGGGCTTGGCCTACGACAAATGCGATGTGGGCGTGGTGACCGACGTCACCTGGCTGCCCGCGCTGGCTGACTTTGACATCTTGGACGCCGAGCAAACCTATAAGGTGGCGCGCACGCAAGTCGATGTGGTCTTGCCCAGCGGGACAGCGGTGTTAAACGCCGCAGACCCCCAGTCGCTCGAACTCGCCGCGCTGTGCGACGGGAAAGTGATTTTTTATGGCCAGTCGCCCGAGCACCCTACATTGGCGCAGCACCGCGCTGCGGGCGAACGCACGGTCTATCTGCGCGACGGCACCATTGTTTTGGCCAGTGGCGAGAGCGAAACATCGCTGCTCAAACTCGCCAGCCTCAAGCCCAGTAAGGCAGCACAACCCGAGATGGTGATGGCTGCCGTAGCAGCTGCCTGGGCACTGCATATCGCCCCAGAGCTGATCGGCGCGGGTCTGCGCACCTTCGAATCCAGCCCCCAAAAAACGCCCTACTGAACAAACGACACCCCATGGAAGTTACCCGCCTTCGCGCCTTGCGCGGCCCCAATCTGTGGAGTCACCACACCGCTATCCAAGTCGTTGTCTCGTGCAGCGCACCGGAGCGCGATGTCGGGCAGCTCAGCGGTTTTGAGACGCGCCTGCGCGCGCGCTTTCCCGAGGTCAGCCCGTTTCAGACCACCGGCAGCGAAGACACCGTGTCCATGGCGCGCGTGCTGGAACTCGCCGCACTGGGCTTGCAGGCGCAAGCCGGCTGCCCGGTAACATTTAGCTGCACCAAGCCGACCATGGAAGAAGGCGTTTTTCAGGTGGTGGTGGAGTACAGCGAAGAAGAAGTAGGCCGCCTGGCTTTCGATCTGGCCCAAACCCTGTGCGTGGCCGCGCTAGAGGACACACCGT
Source organism: Comamonas sp. lk (assembly GCA_945901215.1). GTDB lineage: Bacteria > Pseudomonadota > Gammaproteobacteria > Burkholderiales > Burkholderiaceae_C > Allorhodoferax. The sequence continues at coordinate 8,959 of CAMDKE010000009.1, read as the reverse complement.
TTGACCTCGCAGCAGCCCTGGAGCAGCTGAGCGAACTCGACGAAGACGTGCGCCTGGGGCCCAGCACCGGATCGGTGGTCAACGCCGCGCTGGCGCGCAATATTCCCTATAGCCGCATGACGGCCGGCAGCATGGTGCGTTTTGGCTGGGGCAGCCGGCAACGCCGCATCCAGGCCGCCGAAATTGACGCCACCAGCGCCATTGCCGAAGCCATTGCCCAAGACAAAGAGCTCACCAAAAAACTCCTGCATGCTGCTGGCGTTCCCGTGCCCATGGGGCGCGCAGTAAAGGACGCCGACGACGCCTGGCAAGCCGCGCTGGAAATTGGCCTACCGGTGGTGGTCAAACCGCTGGACGGCAACCAGGGCAAGGGCGTCACAGTCAACATCACCACCGAGCCGCAATTGCGCGCCGCCTATGCCGTGGCTACCGAGTTTCGCGACCGCATTCTGGTGGAGCGCTATATGCCGGGCAACGACTTTCGCCTGCTGGTGGTGGGTGACAAGCTGGTCGCTGCCGCCCGGCGCGACCCACCCAAAGTGGTGGGCGATGGCGTGCATACGGTGGCGCAACTGGTCGACCAGGTCAACCTCGACCCCAAGCGCGGCAGCGGCCACGCCACGTCGCTGACCAAAATTCGCTTTGACGGCATCGCCCACGCCTGCCTGGCTGGCCAGGGCTTTAGCGCTAACTCCATTCCCGCCAAGGGCCAGCGCGTCAACCTGCGCAACAACGCCAACCTGTCGACCGGCGGCTCGGCCACCGACGTCACCGACGACGTGCACCCCGACGTGGCCGCACGCGCGGTGGCGGCCGCCCACATGGTGGGCCTGCACATTTGCGGCGTCGATATGGTGTGCGACAGCATTCTTCGGCCCATTGAGGAACAAGGCGGCGGCGTGGTCGAAGTCAACGCCGCGCCGGGCTTGCGCATGCACCTGAGCCCCTCGTTTGGCAAGGGTCGCCCGGTAGGCGAGGCCATCATCTCGCAACTATTCAAAAGCGGGCAAGACGGACGCATCCCCATCATCGCCGTCACCGGCACGAATGGCAAAACCACCACCGTGCGCCTGGTCTCACACCTGCTGACGCAGCAGGGTTGGTGCGTGGGCATGACCAATACCGACGGCGTGTACGTGGGCGGCCAGTGCATTGACACCGGCGACTGCAGCGGCCCCAAAAGCGCCAAAAGCGTGCTCCACCACCCCGATGTGGACGCCGCCGTGCTGGAAACCGCACGTGGCGGCGTGCTGCGCGAAGGCCTGGCCTTTGACTACTGCGACGTGGCCGTGGTCACCAACGTGGGCAGTGGCGACCACCTGGGCCTGAACTACATCACTACCGTAGACGAGTTGGCCGTGCTCAAGCGCGTGATCGTGCAAAACGTGTCCCAAAAAGGCACAGCGGTGCTCAACGCAGCTGATCCGGTGGTGGCCAAAATGGCGACCAAATGCAAAGGCGCGGTGACGTTTTTTGCACTCGATAAGTTCAACCCCGTGATGGCCACGCACCGCGCCCAAGGCCACTCCGTGGTCTATGTGGAAAACCAGCAACTGGTAGCTGCCAAAGGCGCCACCAAGCACTTCATCAATCTGAGCGACATTCCGGTGACGCTGGGCGGCGCGGTCGGCTTTCAGGTGGAAAACGTGATGGCCAGCGTGGCGGCGGTCTGGGCGCTGGGCCTGGACTGGGACACCATTCGCAAGGGCTTGGCCAGTTTTTCGACCGACGAAAACAACGCCGCAGGCCGCTTTAATGTGTTCGAGTTCCGTGGCGCTACCGTGATTGCCGACTACGGCCACAACCCCGACGCCATGCTGGCGCTGGTCAACGCTGTCAACACCATGCCGGCCACCCGGCGTTCGGTGGTAATTAGCGGTGCGGGCGACCGGCGCGACCAGGACATCCGCCAGATCACCGAGATTCTGGGTGACGCCTTTGAAGAAGTGGTCATGTTCGAAGACCAGTGCCAGCGTGGACGCCGGGACGGCGAGGTCATGGCGCTGCTGCGCCAAGGACTGGCCCAAGCCACAAAGGCCACGCAGCGCAGCGAGATTTACGGCGAATTTTTGGCCATTGACACCGCGATGGACAAGCTAAAAGCAGGTGAGCTGTGCCTGATTCTGGTGGACCAGGTGGACGAAGCCATGGCTTACATCGCTACCAAGATTGCGCAGGACGCCTGAATATGTGCCGCTCGTTTTGATTGGGATGGCGGGATGAATCCCGACGCACAGTCTCTGTGGCGTCTGCCCCAATGGGCGTTTGCGGTGCTGTTAGCGGTGTTGGGCATGCTGGGGCCGTTTTCCATTGACACCTACTTACCGGCTTTTGCAGGTATTGCGGCATCGCTGGGCGCCACGCCGCTGCAAATGCAGCAAACGTTGTCGGCCTATTTGTTTGGATTTGCCTTCATGGCGCTGTTCCATGGCGCTATTTCCGACAGCTTTGGACGCCGACCGGTGGTGCTGTGGGGGCTGGCGGTATTTACGCTGGCATCGGTGGGCTGCGCGCTGTCGCACAGCATCGGGCAGCTGATTTTCTTTCGCGGCCTCCAAGGCCTGTCCACCGGCGCTGGCATTGTGATCGCGCGCGCGGTGGTACGCGACATGTACCCGCCCCACCAGGCGCAACAGGTGATGAGCCAGATCACCATTTACTTTGGCGCAGCCCCGGCCATCGCGCCACTGTTGGGGGGTTGGCTGCTGGTGCACAGCAGTTGGCAGGCGATATTTTGGTTTTTGACGGCCATTGGCGTGGCCTTGTGGATCGCCAACTACCGCCTGCTGCCCGAGACGCTGCACCCCAGCCAGCGCCAGCACTTTAACGTGAAAAACCTGCTTGCCGGTTACTGGCAGTTGGGGGCGGACCCGCGCTTTTTTCTGCTGGCGCTGGCCAGCGGCATCCCGTTTAACGGCATGTTTTTGTACGTGCTCAGTGCACCGGTGTTTTTGGGTGAGCATTTGCAGCTACAGCCGCAGCAGTTTTTTTGGTGTTTTTTAATCACCATCGCGGGCATCATGGGTGGCGCCTGGGTCAGTGGCCGGGTGGCGGGGAAACTCCGTCCAAAACGCCAGATCCGCAACGGTTTTGTGATCATGCTGTGCATTGGAGTGGTGAACCTGGTGGCCAACCTGGTGTTTACGGCGCACGTGGCCTGGGCGCTGTGGCCTTTGGGCGTGTTTGCTTTTGGCTGGGCCATGATGGTGCCGGTGGTCACCTTGCTGGTCTTGGACCTGCACCCGGCTCGCCGGGGCATGGCGTCTTCGCTGCAAATCTTTATTGGCTCCACGGCCAATGGCATCGTGGCCGGGGTGGTGTCGCCGTGGGTCATGCATTCCACCGTGGCGCTGGCTAGCGCTTCGCTGTGCATGATGGGCGTGGGCCTGGTGGCCTGGATGTTTATCCGCAGACGCTGGCCGTACATTGGCAACGAGGTGCATCCGGTGTAGTTATTGGCTGTTTGGCAGGTTTGCAATATACTGTTATTTTGTACAGTATTATGAGTGCAGCCCAAGCCCAGCAAGCGTTTTCCATCCATCCATCCGCTGAAGAAGCCCTAGACGGGCTCCACGCGCAGGTGTGGCGGGCGCATGCATGGGCCCGCGCACCCCTGCACACGGTGGCCACAGGCGAGGCCTTGCTCGACGCGCAATTGCCCGGTGGCGGCTGGCCGGTGGGCGCTTTGACCGAGCTGCTGCAAGAAGCCGGTGTACACAATGAATGGCGCGTCTTGCTGCCCGCCCTGGCGCAGCACGGCAGCGGGCCGGTGGTGCTGGTGGGCCCGCCGCATCCGCCGTTTGCACCGGCCTTGTTGGCCCAAGGTTTGCAAACCCAACGCTTGCTGTGCCTGTGCCCGGGCGCGTTTGCCATGGACACGGCGCAAAAGGCCACGCCGCCCCTTGCGCCAGCAAGCTGCTTATGGGCGACCGAGCAAGCGCTGCGCTGCGCACCGGTCGATACGGTGGTGGCGTGGCTGGCGCAGGTGCGCCCGCACCAGTTGCGCCGCTTGCAGCTGGCAGCGGCCGAGCACCACAAATTGCTGTTTGTCGTGCGCAGTTTGCAAACCCAACACGAGGCCTCGCCCGCCGTGCTGCGGCTCAAACTATCGCTGAATGTCCAATCGCATGTGTGCGTGGAAGTGCTCAAACGGCGGGGCCCGCCGGCAGCGGACCTGGTGCAGTGGGCGGCGCGCCCGGCCGCTTTGCAACAGGTGCTGGCCGCACACGGGGCGCCTGAGCGGCCACCCCTGGCGCAGACGCCCCCTGCCCGGCAGATGCGCCAGCAGCCATGAGCGCACACTGGATTGCGCTGCGCCTGAGGGACACAGCGCCAGCCACAGGCTCTGCGCCCAGCGACCCCTTGACCGCTTTAGCCTGGCAGGTGTTGCAGGTCACGCCCTGGGTGGCGCAAGTGGACGATGCGCTGGTGTTCGACATATCGGCCAGCGAGCGTTTGTTTGGCGGGCGGGCGGCGCTGCTGGCGCATTTGGGGCTGTCTGGCGCACACGCGGGTGCGGTGTGCTGGGCCCAGGGCGCTACGTCCTTGCTGGCCTTGGGGCGGCTGGCCTGTGTGCCGCCAGACACCTGCACGCCTTTTCCACCACAGGGGCCCGATATGGCGCCTGAGATAGCGGCCGACGCGCTGCCGCTGCACGTCCTGGCCAGCGCACGCCCGCATCTGCCCACCCTGGAGCGCTTGGGCTGCCACACCTGGGGGCACTTGCGCAAGCTCCCGCGCGGCGGACTAGCGCGCCGCTTTGGGGTCGATGTTTTAGCGGCCCTGGACCAGGCCTATGGTTTGCGGCCCGACATCTACCCCTGGATCCGCGTGCCCGAGGTGTTTGATGTGCCACTGGAGCTGGCCGCGCAAGTCGAGTCGGCACCAGCCTTGTTGTTTGGTGCGCGGCGCCTGCTGGCACAGTTGCTGGCCTGGCTGCGCGCACGCCAGCTTGGCGTGCAGCGCCTGGAGTTGCGCTGGGAGCTGGACGCCCGGCGCAGCAATGCGCAGCACCTGGATGCGCACCACCAGGGATCCGACCACGGCCGCCTGGAGCTGGATACGGCGCAAGCCACGCAAGACATGCGGCACCTGGAGCGGCTGCTGGGTGAGCAACTGGCGCGCGTGCACTTACCTGCACCCGTGCTCTACCTGCGCTTGCGCAGCCTAGCCACACAGGCACTGTCCACCGAGAGCCAAAGCCTGCTGCCCGACAGCATGCGCAGCGGCGACAGCTTGCACCAAATGCTCGAGCGCGTATCGGCGCGTTGCGGCGCGGCACAGGTGCTCTGCGCCCAGGTGTACGCCGACCACCGGCCCGAGCGCATGCAGCAGTGGCAAGCCTGGTCTGGCGCCCCCCCGCCTGTGCAGCCGAACCGTAAGCCGGCAGCTGCGGATAGTGCCGCAGACGCCGCGGGGGCGCTCTACCCCACCTGGCTGCTGGCAGCCCCACAGCGCCTGCTGTCGCAGCGCAGCGGGCCGCAGTTTCATGGCCCCCTGACACTGCTGGCAGGGCCCCAGCGGCTAGAGGCCGGGTGGCTGGCCGGAGAAAGCAGTGCCTTGCGCGACTACTTTGTGGCGCACAGCGCGCACCACGGGCTGCTGTGGATTTACCGCCAGCGCCTGGGCTCTGGCGACCCGGGCAGCACGCACGACTGGTATTTGCACGGGTATTTCGCCTAAGCCCTGCAGGGCGGCAAGGGCAGCGGTGTCAGGCCGCTTGGGATTGATTGCGGCGCGCCACGGTGCGCCAGGCGGTTGATCAGGCTGGCTGCCAGCAGGGTACAAAAAATCAAAATGAGCGATGCACCGGGTGAAGGCTCCTGCTTTGCCGGTACGAAAATTTCAAGCTCTCCAAATGCATGGTGTGTCGGTATTTTTTGGCAATGACCAACACGCAATCAAACTTGCCGGTAATGTCTTCAGGAGTGGCAACTACTAACTGGGACATTAGCGCATCTGAGTATGTACTGGCGTTTTTCGAAAACTCCAATAAACTTCCGGATATATCCTATTTTTAGCTGAGGTCATCATGTGCAGATGGGTTGCTTATGCAGATCCAGAGATTTACCTTGAAGACCTGATCTTTCACCAAGAGCATCCCATTACAACCATCGCATCCGAACCATCAGATTCCGATGCAGCGCATTGGTTCAAAGTGGAGGAGCGCCATGGCGTTCGTTGAACAGAGCGTGGTTTAGAGCATTTCACCATCACCATTTAATTCATCTAATTCGCCTATAAATAGGTTTTTAAGTTCCCCAACCACCCTAACTGAAAGAAAGTCTCTATGACCACCAAACTCGATAAAGTTGTTTACACGGCACACGCGCACACTACCGGCGGGCGTGAAGGTCGCTCTGTGAGCGATGACGGACTGCTTGATGTGACGCTATCGCCTCCCAAGGCCATGGGCGGCGCTGGCACTGCCACCAATCCCGAGCAGTTGTTCGCTGCAGGTTATTCCGCTTGCTTTATGGGCGCCCTAAAGCACGTTGCGGGCATCAAGAATTTGACCGTGCCCTCCGATGCATCAATCGATGCGAGCATTGACATTGGCCCAATCCCGGCAGGTTTTAGCATTGCTGCGCGCCTGGCCATCAGTCTGCCGGGCATGGATCGTGCGGTTGCACAGGATTTGGTAGACACCGCACACCAGGTTTGCCCATACTCCAACGCGACGCGCGGCAATATTGTTGTGGAACTTACCTTAATCTGATCTGGCGCTATCGATTTGCCCACAGGGTGGGCTCCTTCACTTTTTCCAAGACCAACATGGCTTTTGAAGCATTCAAGCAAAAGCCATTTGTCCGTGGTTTTAAGGAGGTGATGGAGCCCATTGATCATCAGATGACCAACTCCATTTGGAAATCAACTACCCCAGCGCAACGCGGCTGTATGCACGGGACTGTCCCACAAAGAAAGTAGTTTGCTATCGGCAACCGTCAGAGTAATAGAGCACCCCGCCATATCCAAAGATGTCACATACGAACCCGTCAAATGGCGGGCGATTTTTATCCCCTTAGAGGCCAATATCTTTTGAACAGCGTTCACCATCACGTAGAGCTCAAGCAAGGGTGTGCCGCCGAAGCCATTGACCAGTAGGATGACTTCTTGGCCTTCTTTCAATGCGAGGTCTTTTGAAATGGCTTGCGTTAATTCAAGGGCTATTTCATCAGCCGTCATCATCTTTGTTCGTCTACGCCCCGGCTCGCCATGAATGCCGACGCCGACTTCAATCTCATCCGCGCCAATTTGAAAAGTGGGTTTGCCGGCTGCGGGAACCGTACAAGAACTCAAAGCAACGCCCATACTAGCTGTGTGCTTGTTGACCTCATCACCCAATAACTTCAGCTCTTGAAGAGAGTAACCTCGCTCTGCAGCGGCGCCTAGAATTTTTTCCACAACAAGCGTTCCAGCTACCCCTCTGCGACCTGTGGTGTAGGTTGAGTCCTCCACTGCAACGTCATCATTCACAAGGACGGTGGCATTTTCCTGGTCCAGCAACTCGGCTGCCATTTGAAAATTCATCATGTCCCCCGAGTAATTTTTAACGATGAACAGCACCCCCGCGCCACCGTCTACCGCTTGTGCAGCATTCATCATTTGGTTGGGCGTGGGTGAGGTAAATACTTGGCCTGGACAAGCAGCGTCCAGCATCCCCAAACCCACAAAGCCCGCATGAAGAGGCTCGTGCCCTGCACCACCGCCTGAGATTAAGGCGACTTTTCCAGCAGTGATGTGACGTCGCCGTACGAACTCACGATCTTCACCCAACTCCACGATCTCGGCATGGGCTGCTGCGAACCCATCTAGGGCCTCGTTGAGGACATCATCGACTTTATTGATCAATTTCTTCATGGTTGGTATCTCCTCGTCAGAACGGACATATGGATTCAATTCGAATTAAAGCGCATCACAAACTGCGCTCACAATCAATGCCACCGAGCGCGATCCTGGATCGACATGGCCTAAAGCCCGTTGCCCCAAAAAAGAGGCTCTACCTCGGGTAGCCTCAATATGGGCAGTCGCCTCACAGCTATCCAAGGCGCATTGCTTGACTCTGGCCACAAGAGAGTCGCCCCCTGCGTCCAGGCACTTTTGTAGAGGATCCAAAACATCCAGCAGCGTTTTTTGGCCAAGCTCGGCTTTGCCTAATCGCGTCACGGCTTCAATGGCCAACTTCAAAGCTCTGGCTAAATCATGGTGATCCGGTTGATCGGGTAGCTCTTTTCCCAAAGTCAAAAGAAGGGTGCCAAAAACCGGGCCAGAAGCGCCGCCGATCGTCGAAATACATGTTTTGCCCATCGCCGTGAGCGTGGCCTGTGTGGAAAGCTCGCTCCAGTGAGGCAGTTTTTCCTGGATTGCTTTCGACCCCCGCCTCATATTCAAACCATGGTCACCATCTCCGATGGCTTGATCAAGGGTCGTCAACTCTTCCACATGATCGATTAAATTTTGGGTTGCTCTAGTTACCAGTAACGAAATATTCATAGGGCTCTCACGATGCTCGAAAACGGTTTTTTTAATGCACTCAAATGCTAGTGATGCAGAACGATAACGGCCTTTTACGAGATCGGCTAGTCAAAAAGCACCATATTTTTGTAACAAATGTTATATGTAACAAAACCGTTATATTTGTGTAGAACACTCGGTCCCGCTGCTTTGATTGGCACCGGACGCCTGCTGTGGTGCGCTCGGTACTTTGCAAGACCAATCGGGATCAGCACCGACGTACCCTATGAAACTTCGCGTATTGGTGGTAGAGGACGAACCCGACATTCAGGAACTGTTGCGGCTGAATCTCTCCATGGCCGGCTACCTTGTCGACTTGGCGTGCGGCGTGGACGATGCGCGCAAGCTGATTGCCCAAAACCCGCCTGATCTGGTGTTGTGCGACTGGAATTTGCCGGGCCAATCGGGTGTGGCCTTGCTGAGCTGGTTGCGTTCTGACCCCTTG
>CAMDKE010000008.1 GCA_945901215.1 Comamonas sp. lk | reverse complement strand
CAGTACCCGCCGGTGGCGCCTCCGGCCATCGTGGTCAACGCGGTTTATCCAGGTGCCTCGGCTCAGACCTTGGAAGACGCAGTTTTGTCGGTGATCGAACGCGAAATGAACGGCGCGCCCGGCCTGATATATATGGAATCGGTGGCGCAGGCGGATGGGTCCGGCACGATTACCCTGAGTTTTCAGCCCGGCACCAATCCCGACCTGGCGCAGGTAGAGGTGCAAAACCGCCTGGGCCGCGCCACGCCGCGCCTGCCCCAGGTGGTGACGCAACAAGGCGTGCGCGTGGACAAGTCGCGCAGCAACTTTTTGCTCTTCGCCATCATCAACTCAGACGACCCGGCCTGGGACCCGGTGGCGCTGGGCGACTACGCTACGCGCAATGTGCTGCCTGAGCTGCAGCGCGTGCCCGGCGTGGGCCAGGCGCAGCTGTTTGGCACCGAGCGCGCCATGCGCGTATGGATCGACCCGGCCAAGCTGCAGGGCTACAACCTGTCGGCCAGTGACGTGAACAACGCCATCCGGGCGCAAAACGTGCAAGTCTCGGCGGGCGAGATTGGAAGCCTGCCCAATGTGGCCGGCCAGGGCGTGGCTGCGACGGTCATCGTCAACGGGCAGTTCAGCAACCCCGAGCAGTTTGGCAAGATTGTCCTGCGCGCCAACGCCGACGGCTCTACGGTGCGGCTCAAAGACGTGGCGCGCATCGCGCTGGGCGGCCAGAGCTACGCCACGTCGGCACGCCTGAATGGCAAGCCCTCCACCGGCATTGGCGTCCAACTCTCGCCCACCGGCAACGCGATTGCCACCGCCAAGGCGGTGCGGGCGCGCATGAGCGAGTTGGAAAAGTTTTTCCCCAAGGGCATGGGCTGGAACATTCCCTACGACAGCTCACGTTTTGTTGACATATCCATCCGCCAGGTGACCGTAACCTTGTTGGAGGCTGTGGCACTGGTGTTTTTGGTGATGTACTTGTTCTTGCAGAACTGGCGCTACACCATCATCCCCACCATCGTGGTGCCGGTGGCGCTGCTGGGCACCTTTGCCGCCTTGCTGGCGCTGGGCTTCTCCATCAACGTGCTGACCATGTTTGGCATGGTGCTGGTGATCGGCATTGTGGTGGACGATGCGATTGTGGTGGTGGAAAACGTCGAGCGCATCATGAGCGAAGAGGGGCTCTCGCCGCTGGAGGCCACGCGCAAGGCCATGGGCCAGATCTCGGGCGCCATCATCGGCGTGACGGTGGTGCTGATTTCGGTGTTTGTGCCGCTGGCTTTTTTTGCTGGCTCAGTGGGCAATATTTACCGGCAATTTGCCGCTGTGATGGGCATCTCGATTGCGTTCTCGGCGCTGATGGCGCTGTCGCTCACACCGGCCTTGTGCGCCACTTTGCTGCTGCCCATGGAAAAAGGCCAGCACCACGCCAAGACGGGCTTCTTTGGTTGGTTTAACCGGGGCTTTGCCCGCACCGCCAAGGGCTACGAGCGCGGTGTGGCGCGCATGCTGCCGCGCGCGGCGCGCTACCTGCTGATCTATGTGGCGATTGTGGGCGCAGCGGTCGTGGTGTACCAGCGCTTACCCACATCCTTCCTGCCCAACGAAGACCAGGGCACCATGCTGATCAATGTGCAACTGCCCCCCGGCGCCACACAAGAGCGCACCCGCGCGGTGATCCAGCAGGTCGAGGCCTTTATGCTCAAGCAGCCGGAGGTAGAAAGCATCGTCGGCGTGCTGGGCTTTAGCTTCTCCGGCCTGGGGCAAAACGCCGCCTTGGGCTTTGTCACCCTGAAAGACTGGAACGAGCGCCCGGACCCTGCCAATTCGGCGCAGGCCTTGGCCGGCCGGGCTTTTGGTGCCCTATCCGGCATTCGGGACGCGTTCATCTACCCGCTCAGCCCGCCGCCGATTCCGGAGTTGGGAACCGCTTCGGGCTTTAACTTCCGCCTGCAAGACCGTGCTGGTTTGGGCCACGATGCGCTCTTGGCCGCGCGCAACCAGTTGCTCGGCATGGCGTCAAAAAGCACGGTGATCACCCAGGTGCGCCCCGATGGCCTGGAAGACGCGCCGCAGCTGCAGCTCGACATTGACCGCGACAAGGCACAGGCCCTGGGGGTGGGCTTTGACGCCATCAATGCGGTGATCTCGACCGCGCTGGGCTCGGCGTACATCAATGACTTTCCCAGCTCCGGGCGCTTGCAGCGGGTAGTGGTGCAGGCTGACGCACCGGCGCGCATGCAGCCCGACGACTTGCTGCGCCTGAGCGTGCTCAATGCGCGCGGTCAGTTGGTGCCGTTCTCGGCCTTTGCCAGTACGCGCTGGATCAAGGGCGCCATGCAAACCATTCGCTACAACGGCTACCCCGCCATGCGCATAGGCGGCAGCGCCGCACCCGGCTTTAGCACCGGTGACGCGATGGCCGAGATGGAAAAACTCGCCGCCCAGTTGCCGGCCGGTTTTGGCTATGAGTGGACGGGTCTGTCCCGCGAGGAAAAGCTGGCCGGTTCGCAGTCGCTCATCCTGTACAGCTTTGCCATCCTGGCGGTGTTTTTGTGTCTGGCCGCGTTGTACGAGAGCTGGTCGATTCCGCTGGCGGTGGTGCTGGTGGTACCGCTGGGCGTCTTGGGTGTGCTGCTGGCGACGCTGCTGCGCGGCTATGCCAACGACGTGTATTTCCAGGTGGGTCTGATCACCATCATTGGCCTATCGGCCAAGAATGCGATTTTGATCATTGAGTTTGCCAAAGACCTGCAAGCCCAGGGCAAGGGGCTGATCGAGTCGGCGCTGGCCGCAGCGCACTTGCGCTTTCGGCCGATCGTGATGACTTCGATGGCGTTTACGCTGGGCGTGCTGCCGCTGGCCTTGTCCAGCGGTGCGGGCTCGGCCAGCCAGCGGGTGATTGGCACCGGTGTGATTGGCGGCATTTTGACGGGCACTACGCTTGCGGTGGTGTTTGTGCCGGTCTTTTTTGTGGTGGTGCGCGGGTTGTTCAAAGGCAGCAAACGCCAGCACGACGTTCATGCCGCACAGGCAACGCACCTGGGAGTGCACAGCGATGAATAAAACAGGCCCCAGCATGACCCGCTCTCGCCCCATTCTTGGTTTGACCTTGTTGGCCGGCGCACTGGCGCTTGCGGGTTGCAGCACGCCATCGCTCTTTACGCGCCCGCTCGCGCCGATTGCGCCGCAGTGGCCAGCCAGCGCCCAGGCGGTAGGCACGGCCCCTGCTGGGGACTTGCTGCCTTGGCGCACCTTTTTCACCGATCCGGCGCTGCAAAGCCTGATCGCCCTGGCGTTGGAGTACAACCGTGACCTGCGCGTGGCGGCCCTCAACATCGCCCAAGCGCGCGCCCAACTGGGTTTGCGCAGCGCCGACGAGTTACCCAGCGTGAGCGCCGGCCTGGGCCTGAGCCGCTCGCCCAACACCAGCGGTAATATGGCTACCACCTTCACGGGCGGCCTGTTGGTCAGCAGCTACGAGCTGGACTTTTTTGGCCGCGTGGCCAGCCTCAAAGAGCAGGCGCTGGCACAGTACCTGGCCACCGAGGAAGCGCGCCGAACCGCCCAAATCAGCCTCATTGCTACCGTGGCACAGGCCTGGATGGGGCTGGGCGCGGACGCGCGCTTGCTGCGCCTGGCCGAGCAAACCCTGGCCTCGCGCCAAGACAGCTTGCGCCTGGTGGCGCTGCGCCTGGAGTACGGCGCAGCGTCGGACCTGGACCTGCGCCTGGCCCAGTCCCTGGTGCAGGCGGCCAGTGTGGCGCTGGCCCAAACCCAACGCCAGCGTGCGCTGGACGAAAACGCACTGGTGCTGCTGGTGGGTCAGCCGCTGATGCCCGCGGTGCTGGCGCAACTGGGCGCGGACGTGCCCGTCACCCTGCCCGCTCTGCCTGCAGGTTTGCCCTCCGAGCTGCTCACGCGGCGCGCCGACATCCGCCAAGCCGAACAGCAGTTGGCTGCAGCCAATGCCAATATTGCTGCTGCGCGCGCGGCCTACTTCCCGCGCATTGCGCTCACGGCCAGCGCTGGCAGCGCCAGCAGCGAGCTGGGCTCATTGTTTAAGGATGGCAGCTGGAGTTACAGCTTGGTGCCGCAGTTGCTGCTGCCCTTGTTTGACGGCGGGCGCAACGATGCCAACTTGGCGTCGGCCAAAGTGGGCTTTGACATTGCCGTGGCGCAGTACGAAAAAGCCATCCAGGGTGCGTTTCGGGAAGTGGCCGATGCACTGGCTGCGCGCTCAAGTTGGGAGCGCCAGTTGCTAGCGCAAACCGCGCTGGCCCAGGCCGACGGCGAGCGCCTGGTGCTGACCCGCTTGCGCCTAGAAAACGGCGCAGCTAGTCAGCTGGATTGGCTGGATGCTCAGCGTGCCTTGTTTGCCAGCCAGCAAGGCGTGATTGCGGCGCAACTGGCGTTCTTGCAAAGCCAGGTAGCTCTTTACAAGGTGCTGGGGGGCGGGGCCGAAACGCCTTAAGGGCCATGCACACGTCGGTGTGTGCGCGCTCTGTTTTTGGACCGCGCTTGGCGGCGCGCGGTCTTGGTTTGGCGCCATCGTTTTTGAAAGACTCCTGACCCATGCCCGACCGCCTTTCCCGTATCTTTCCCCTGCTGTTCGTTGTTCTCTGGTCCACGGGCTTTATCGGTGCGCGCCTGGGGTTGCCGCATACCGAGCCGCTGACCTTTTTGTTTGTTCGCTACATGGCTGTGGTGGCGCTGATGTTGGTGATTGCGTTAGCCAGCCGCGCACCTTGGCCCAGCGGTGTGCGTGCGTGGTTCCACATTGGCGTGGCCGGCTTGCTGTTGCATGGCGCGTACTTGGGCGGGGTGTTTATTGCGATCTCGCTGGGTCTGCCCGCTGGCGTAGCGGCGCTGGTGGTGGGGGTACAGCCCCTGCTGACCGCCGTGGGCGCTGGCTGGCTGCTGGGCGAGACGGTATTGCGGCGCCAGTGGCTGGGCTTGCTGCTGGGGCTGGGTGGCGTGGCGCTGGTGGTGGCCAACAAGCTGGGCGCTGTTTTTCCGGTGCAGGCCTTGTTGCCCTGCGTGGTGGCGCTGTTGGCCATTACCGCAGGCACGCTGTACCAAAAGCGCTTTTGCCCGGCCTTTGACTGGCGCAGTGGCGCAGTAGCCCAGTTTGTGCCTACAGCGCTGGTTACGGGTCTGTGCGCCTGGATATTTGAGACCGGGCGCATGGACCTGACTTTTGACATGGTGTTTGCCCTGGTCTGGTTGGTGCTGGTGCTGTCGGTGGGCGCGGTCAGTCTGCTCAACTGGCTGATCCGCCAGAGCAGCGCCGTCAACATCGCGAGCCTGTTTTACCTGGTGCCGCCGTGCACGGCAGTGGTGGCCTGGGCGCTGTTTGGCGAGTCGTTTTCGCCGTTGGCCCTAGGCGGCATGGCGCTGGCGGTGGGTGGGGTGTATTTGGCGCGGAAGTAGCACCGGTCAAGCATTCGCGGAACGGTCGCAGAGGTTCGGTTCACGCTCGCATTCACTGCAGCCCTAGCGGCACGCATCCACCCACACCCCAGCCGTCACCTGTGCCATCAGCGCCGGGCTGATACGCACTGCGCTGTTGACCGAGCCGGCCGCCGGCAGTACCTCGTCAAAGGCAAGCAGGCTGTGGTCCAGGTAAACGGGTAGCGGGTTGGCCAGGCCAAAGGGGCAGACGCCGCCGACGGGGTGGCCGGTGAGGTGTTCGACCTCGTGCACGGCCAGCATCTTGCCTTTGCCGAAGGTGGTTTTGAACTTCGCGTTGTCAATGCGCGCATGGCCGCTGGCCACCAGCAGCACCACGCGCCCATCCCCCAGCCGAAAGGCCAGGGTTTTGGCAATGCGCCCAGGCTCCACGCCGTGGGCCAGCGCCGCCGACTCTACCGTGGGCGTGAGCGCCTCGGTTTCCAGGATGGGCAGATCAAGCTGGAGCTGCGCAAAAAACGCACGTACTGATGGCAAGCTCATGGCGCAGCCCTCGCCTCAGGTGCCGCCCACATAGGGGTTGCGTACGCGTTCCACGCCAAAACTGCTCTCAGGGCCGTGGCCGGGGATGAACACCGTGGCGTTGCCCATGGGCCACAGGCGCTGGGTGATGCTGTTGATCAGCGTAGCGTGGTCGCCCTGCGGAAAATCAGTGCGGCCAATGCTGCCGGCAAACAGCACGTCGCCCACAAAAGCGCGGCCGATGTCGGGCGAATAAAACACCACATGGCCCGGCGTGTGGCCCGGGCAGTGCCGCACCTGCAGGGTGTAGGGGCCAAGGGCAACCGTGTCGCCGTCATGCAGCCAGCGTGTGGGCGTGAACGGGCGCGAGGGCGGAAAGCCATAACTGGCCGCTGCCATCGGCATACCGTCAATCCAGAACTGGTCCGCCGGGTGCGGGCCAATGATGGGCAACTGCAGCAGCTCGGCCAGGTCGGCCGTGGCGCCGGCGTGGTCCAGGTGGCCGTGGGTGATCCAGATTTGCTCCAGCTTCACAGCCAAGCGCTTGACGGTGTCCAGCAACAGATCCATGTCGCCACCGGGGTCGATGATGGCGGCGCGGCGCTCTTCATCGCACCAGACGATGGAGCAGTTTTGTTGGAAGGCGGTAACGGGGACGGTTTGGTAGTGCAGCATGGGGGTATTTTCGGCTGATTTTTCAGGGTTCAAAACCGGCTTAGCGCTTCAGTTCCCGATAGAAGTTCTCGTGTGACCCAAGCAGCAGCAGGTGGCGAGTCTCAGGATCAAACTCGTAAGCCAGTAGCACCTGTTGGCTTTGGCTCTTGAACTTGTACACATAGACCCCTGCGAGATCGCCCCGCTTGGCCTCGCCCGCGAGTGGGTCCGACACGATCACACTAACCGCAATATCCACATCCTGCTTTTGCTGAAGATGCAATTTTTTGTAGGCCCTGGCAAATACCGACGACTGGGTAACAGACACAGGCGTCGATGCCATCACTGCGGACCCTGCGGTACGAAGGGCCTGGCCAGTGCCTTGCCTTCGGCCCTGGCAAGCAACAGATCCCGGACAAAGTCGATGGGCAGATCCGGATTGTCGAGGGCCGCTTTACCGATCAGAGCCCAGAACTCAATCTGACCCGCAATGGTGCGGCGCTCTGCGCTGGCGTGCGATTTGGCCAGGTCGTATAAGTCGTTGTCAATGCGTACGGGCATTCCCATTGTCGTCTCCTTGAAGCTAAGTGCTACAAATGTAGCTTAGTTACGCTTTTTTGCAAATTTGCGAAAACTTGGCTGGCGACATGCGGCACAAAATTTCGGTCACGGTGTGCATTGACAAGCGGGTTTGGTCGGACAGGCCCCCGAACAAAATCTCCGAGCGAACCCCCTTTGGCTGCAAACCTGGTAGCAGCTAATGGTTGATTCCACGCGATGATGCTCATCGGGCTTGTGCACGCCTTGCTGGTGCGTGACGCTCACTGTCAAAGGCAGCACACTCAAGTGCTCTTCTATCTGTTGCAGCACCAGGCTAATTTGTGCTGGCGTGTCCAGCTCAAAATGCATGCGCGGGTCGCGGTTGATCTGGTCCCACAGCACTTTGAAGTGCGCAAACCGCGCACCATCTACCTTGATGTGGGTGGCCGACTCTCTTTGCGCTTGGTTCGGCTGGTGAGCGCCGTGTATTGGCCCAGCCAGCCCAAAACTGGGTGTGCGCTAACAACCGCTCCCGAGCAGATGGGCACGCCGCCGCGTATCACCCAGCGGCGTGGTGTGCGGTATTCTCGGCGCCACATGAGGCCGACCTTGCACCCACCCAGCGCAGAAGCTTTCGCCCGCATCGGCGCTTTGGAGGCCATCGTGCGCGGCACCACGTTGTCGGTCTACCCGCTGATCATGTACCGTGCCTGGGGTAGCGCGGCGGTGGTGGCGCAAATCTATTTCGCCATTGGCGTGGTGTCGCTGCTGACCGCGCTCATGGTGCCAGCGCTGGCGCGGGTGTTTCGGCGCTTGCCGGTCTATTACTTTGCCACGACCCTCTACCTGGTGTCTGCTGGTTTTGGCATGTTGGGGGGCACATTTACCACCCCAGCCTTGTTGTGCGGCGTCATGGCTGCAGCCATGTCCTTTGTATGTTTTAACGCCTATGTGCTGGATTACGTGAGTAAAACCGAGTTTGGCAAGCTCGAAACCCTGCGCATGTTTTACGGCGGTGTGGGTTGGGTAGTCGGGCCGGTGCTGGGTGTGTGGCTGTTGTCGGTTTCTGAGGCGGCGCCTTTTGTGGTGGTGGCGCTTACCGTATGCGCGATGCTGGTGCTCATTTACCAGACCCGGCTGGGCAATGGCAAAGACATTGTCCGTGCGCCGCGCCCAAGCGATTTGGAGGGAGGGCTCTTTGGGGGTGGTCGATCCAACCCCTTGGCCCATGTACGGCGGTTTTTTGCGCAGCCGCGGCTGGTCACCGGGTGGTTGATTCCCGTGTTGCGCTCCTGTGGCTGGTGGTTTTACTTCGTCTACATCGGCATTTTTGCGCTCGAGAACGGCTTGGGCGAAAAGATGGGCGGATTGGCCACGTCGCTGGCCAATATGGGGCTCTTTCTGGCCCCGTTGATGCTGCGCTGGATGCGCAAGCGTTCGGTGCGCCAGGCGGTGCGCGCGGGCTGCTTGTTTGGTGGCGTCTGTTTTGTGGCCGGTACGCTGGTGTCGCCCTGGCCGTGGGCGACGGTTGCCGTGTTGGTGTTGGGGACTTACTTTTTGGTGCTGCTTGATACCTGTGCTGGCTTGCCGTTTCTGATGTCGGTCAAGCCCTCCGAGCGCACCGAAATGTCGGCCGTGTATTCCAGTTTTCGCGATGTTTCGGGCATTGTGTCACCGGGCATTGCGTGGCTGGTATTGCAATTCTTTCCGCTGGTTGGTGTGTTTGCCGTAGCCGGCCTGGCGCTGTTGGGGGGGTGGCTGCTGGCGGGAAGGCTGCATCCGCAGTTGGGCGTGCCCGGGGCGCATCGCGTGCGCGACCCCGCCCGCCTCGGTTAAGCCAAGGGCTGGCGGCCTTAGCCCTCACAGCTACCACGTGCAGGCATGTGCCACATGGCATAGGCGTATTGCAGGCGCTAGCTCAGCCCCAAAGACACTGCGCTCCACGAGCACCCCATTGGTGCGCGACCCTTTAAATGCAATGAGACTGTAGGCGCGCGAATGAATGTTGCTGGTGCTACGCAATTAGAACTGCACAAACTCAATAAAGACTTTGTTTCGGTACACCCTCATTCTGTCGGGCGGTGTGACGGCAGTGATTTGGTTGCCAAACCTTGTTCGTGGCATCCATCCGGGTAACATTTTTAAGAGCGTGCCATCAAGAATCGCATCTTTGCAAAGATAAGCGGGTAACAACCCTATTCCCAAGCCTTGCACGCACGCTTCTAGGATCGCTTCGGGGTTATCGACGTGGTAACGGCTCTTGACTTTGACACGTTTCACTTCAGGACCAAGCTCCAATATCCACCAATCGTCAGATGTGTCTTTCCAATAAAACAAGCATGAATGATTCTCCAACTCCTCGGGGCTCGTCGGCTCACCATGCAGTGCAATGTACTGAGGTGCGCACACCAACATCCATTCGATGATGGAGACCGTTTTCATATACAGGTCTTTGTTGTCTTGTGAGGTACTCCATCTGAACGCAACATCGATTCGTTCGTGTGCAAGATCCATCATGCGGTCCGATAGGATCAGCTCAAGCTCTATACCCGGGTGCATTCTTAGGAACTCCGGGATTTTTTTACTCAGTATGCGTTGCCCCCAAGACACTGGCGCAGTCACCCGGATTTTTCCATTGAGGTCCGAGCGCAAAGCAGTGAGCATTTCTTCGCCAGCACTCATCGCTAGCAGGGCTTTTTTGGCGTGCTCGAGGTAGGCTTCGCCAGCAGAAGTTAGCGCCACCTGTCGGGTACTTCGGCTAAAGAGAGTGGCGCCCAAATGAGACTCAAGCTGCGCAATTCTTTTGCTGATGACGCTCTTGCCAACAGCGAGCGCAATGGCCGTCCTGCTGACACTGAGGTTTTCAGCCACCTTCACAAAGGCCAAGAGCATGTCGGCGCTGATCATAGGAAGTGAAGACTGTTTCTAAATCGTGAACATTCGGTTCTCAATTAAGTATATTGCAGAAACCATAAAGGGGTTTCAGAATATCTTTGCGATCAAACATTGATCGTGATCAAAGACAAATAAACAGGAGACAACTATGCAAATCTACGCTGACCCCATTACCGTCAATTGCCGCAAAGCCCTGGCTGGACTGCAACTGATGAATGCGCCCTATGAATTGGTTCATGTTGATTATTTCAAAGCAGAGCAGAAATCTGAGAGCTATGTGGCGATGAACCCCATGGCCTCATTGCCCGCACTGAAAGATGGCGATTTTGTGCTTTGGGAGTCCAACGCCATTCTTCAGTATGCAGCTGACAAAATTAACGCCACGGCCCAATATCCCCAAGACCTAAAAATCCGTGCTGACATCAACCGCTGGTTGCTCTGGGAGTCTTCAAGCTGGTTCCCGAGCGCCTATGTGTTTCTGGTTGAGAACTGCGTCAAACCGCTGCTCGGCGGTGAAGCAGACAAGGCAGTTTTAGAAGCACAGCTGGCAACCTTCCACAAACTCGCTGGCATTTTGGACAACCGCCTGAAGTCAAACAAATGGGTTGCTGGAACTGCTGAACCCACCATTGCCGATATTGCCATTGCAGCTCCTATGCACTTGCACGGATGGCAACAATTGCCGTTGGCTAACTACGCGAACATTCGTCGCTGGATGATTGAGGACATCGAGACCCTACCCTGCTGGAAAAATACATGGGTTGGAGAGGGATTCGTCACCAAGAAAGCAATTGCATGACCGTTTCTGCCGCAGTAAAAGCCAGCATGAATTACTCGGTCGACAACGGTCGACCGATCGATTACTACTTTTACGAACCGAGCCCCTCCGCAGACTTATTGCCCAATCCACCTGGGACCGATACGCACGATGTCGCCATCCACGATGGCTGGGGCGAGGTGGGTAACTTGTCTGTGGACAAGGAGGGATTTGAATTACATGACTTCGGTGCCGAGTTCGTGCAATTCGACAACGACAACCTGGTTCGTGAGGTGTTTTACCAACAGATCATCAGCTTTGTGAAGCGCCATACCGGCGCCACGCAAGTTTTGGTCTTTGACCACACCATTCGTAAAAGAATGCCCTCCGATCTCAAGGTCCAGACTGACGTCCAAAGACCCGCCGTGATGTTGGTGCATAGCGACTACACCGTGATCAGTGGGCCGCAACGGGTCAGAGATTTAATGAAAGAGGCTGCAGAGCCCTTGCTTCAAAAAAGGGTCGCCTTCTACAACGTCTGGAAACCTCTGTACAACCGAGTTGAAGAACTTCCGCTCGCGATGCTCGATGCACAGACCCATGACCCCGCAGACCTGCTGCGAATGGATTTGAAATACAGCGACCGCACGGGCGAGATTTATGTCATGCGACACAACCCCAAACACCGCTGGTTGTACTTTCCCCTAATGGAATCAAAGCAAGCCTTGCTTTTGAAGACGTACGACTCGAGTACCGATGGCCGTTGCCGTTTCATGGGCCACTCGGCCTTTGAAGACCCGACAACGCCTGCGGGGGCCGCCAAGCGCGAAAGCATCGAAGTCCGCACGATGGCGTTCTTTTAGATGCATTGTTGAATGGCAAAAATCCGGGCTTTGGCCCGGTTTCTGTTTCAGGTGCTTATTCCAGCAGGTGTCCCGTTTTGACCAGGATTAAACAGCCCTCAACACTGAACGGTTTGTGCTGGCTAAGGTGGGGGCTGCGAATCCAGCTCCCTTGGGTGTATCTTCCATGCTCGTCGGAAAACACACCGTCGACCACATAAACCTCCTCGCCCCCGTAGTGCTGGTGCGGGTTGAAATAAGTTCCCGGTGCCCACCTCACCATCGCAGTGTGACTGGTTCCGAATTCAGAAAGTGGCAGAACCGTTAGCCCATCTACCATCCCCCGAAACCAGGGAGATTGATGGGTATGCACTACTACTCGCTCACTGTCATCGGGTGCAAGATGGCGAAGTTTTACAAACAAGGTGCATCCGCTTTGAGAAAACGGTGCGTGGCTAGAACCCGAGGGGTTCTTTAGATAAGTGCCTGGTCCATAGTCTCCGAACTCATCGCTAAAAGTTCCATCGAGCACCAGAATTTCTTCCCCAAGTGCATGCAGGTGGGCGTGGAATGTAGCACCTGCGTCGTACCGCACAATGGAAGTAGCTCGGGCAACCTCTGCGCCATTGCGCTCCAAAATCCTTCGATGGACTAGCGGTGACGGACTTGGCTGCCAGGCTAATGTGTTTCCATCGACAACACAGCGTTGCGACAAGTCAGCGTTCACCACAAAATTGTTCATAGAAGAGCTTTCGTTGAGCCGTTGCTTAAGCCACCTGCGTTCTCGTAAGGCCGATCACCGCAAATCTCGGCCCTTGCGCGCCTCACTCTAAACCAACTCCGCTTCCTGCGCTTGAAACAAACCAATATTCAGTGCATCAACTGCGTCACGGAATGGGTACAGACATGAGCCCTTTGCCCGCACTTCAAATTGTCGGCGGCTTGATCGAACCCCAAACCGCTTCGATGCCCATGCCAATGGAAAGCAGGTTCGCATCTGTGCCCAAGGGGCCATCCATTTGCATGCCCACAGGCATGCCGTCAGCGCTCAATCCAGCAGGAATAGACACACTGGGAATACCGGCGTTGGTGCAGGGGTCGGTGTTGCGAATGCAAGTACCAAAGGTGTCCATGTCAGTGAGCACTACGCCCCCGGCGGTGTAGCTCAGTTTGCTTGAACCATTGACGGGATCGATCTTGGGCGCCGTCAAAATCGTGGTCGGGAACATCACCGCCTCGACCCCTTGTGCAGCGAAATAATCTTTATAGAGCTTTTGCAGTTGTGCTCGCCCACCGGTCACGGGGATCATGGCCGCAGCATAAGCGCCGCCAAACACATCGCCCGCAATGGCACCAAACGCGCCCTTCACGTCGGGGCTGGCCAAGTCGGCCATTACTTGTGCAACGGTGCTGACGGGTGCGCTATTGGCGCTCAAGTAGGCAGGGATCGCTGCGATGGGCTCATGCAGTGCAATCGGAAATGAAACCGAGTCGTTCAATGCCATAACGCCCGTTAGGTCGGCATCGACAAACACCACGCCAGCATCCGCCAATTGTTGTTTGGCGGTTGCGGCCACGGTTTGGACACTGTCTTCCAGCCCCGCCCAAAAACTGGCGGGAATGCCGATCTTGACGCCCTTGAGCGCTTTGGCCGTGGGCGCTTTAGTGCCCGAAATAACGGCATCAAGCAGTGCCAGATCGGCCACTGTGCGCGCCATGGGGCCAAGCGTGTCGCGCGTGGGGCTGATCGGCAAGGCATCATTCACCGTATCGGGATAGCGGCGGCCTTTGCCAGCGCCGTCGCCTACCGAGGGACGAAAGCCCGCGATGCCACAAAAAGATGCTGGTTCTCTGGTGGAGCCACCGGTGTCGGTGCCCAAACCTGCTGGCGCAAAGCGAGCAGCCACAGCCACTGCGGTGCCGCCAGAAGAGCCACCCGGAATGCGGCTGGTGTCGTATGGGTTTTTGCAAGGACGGGTGGCCGCCGCTGTGACGGGGTCGATCCCCAAAGTGAAGTTGGTGCTTGTGATCCCAAACGCCCACTCATGCAAATTGGATTTACCTAAAACGATAGCACCTGCATCAATCAATCTCTGCAGCGAGGGTGCGTTCGTCGCGGGTTGAAAATTGCGCAAGGAATGGGTACCGCCGGTGGTCTTCATGCCTTTGGTGTTGATGTTGTCTTTCACGACCACAGGCAAGCCGGCCAATGCGCCGAGTGCCTTGCCTGCTGCGCGGTCGGCATCGAACTGTTTTGCTGAGGCCAAAGCACCGGCTTCATCAAGAATAATCATCGCGTTCAAATCGGAAACGGCTTTGGCGCGGGCAATCAGGGTGGTGACATACGTCGTTGCGCTAAGACGCCCAGACTTCAATGCAGCCACGGCTTGTGTGGCAGTCAAAGACAACTGTTCATCCGCAGAAAGGCCCTGACTTGCTTCGCCGCCCTGGGCAAGCAAGTCGGTGCTTTCGGGCAGTGTCGACGCCGTAACGGCGTCAGTTTCTTTGGAAGAATTTTGATGCGACGGTGAATTTTTCATTGTTTGACTCCTGAATTAAAGGGCGTATAGGGATGTGTGAACGGTCTAAGCTAAGAAGATACGACCACAGACGGTATGTTTCGTAAATCGGACGTGCGGTGAATCAATTTGAAACCTTAGGTGATGGGCATCCTGGTGAAATTGATGGGATTTGATCGGCCGGGTCGCCTCTCGGTTAGGCGAGAAATCAATATTCACCTGATTGGAGGTATTTTGTGACATTTAGACCCTGTTCGAACAAAATCTACCACCACGGCTCCTAATTGTCTCGCTTTCGGGCAAACCAGGAACTGTGTCAACGCACCATTAATTGATCGTCTAGCCTTAAGGGGTACAGCAAATGACTGAGCTTGTAGGAAAGCGAATCCTCGTAACCGCTGCGGCGCAAGGCATCGGACGCGCCACCGCATTGGCCTGTCTTTCAGCGGGAGCCTTTGTGACAGCGACCGATCTGAACGTCGACGCGCTGGCCGATCTTGAGGCACTTGGCATGGTGACCAAAAGACTCGATGTAACAGACGCCGCCGCGGTGCAGGCGCTGGCGGGAAAAGAGGTTTGGGATGCAGTGGTCCACTGTGCAGGTTTTGTGCATGACGGCACCGTACTCGAGGTGGACGATGAAGCCTTCGACTTTGCGGTCGACTTGAATTTGCGGTCCGCTTTTCACATCACCCGCGCCGTGCTGCCGGGCATGCTGAGTGCCAGAAGCGGCGGCCTTGTGTATATCTCATCGGTCGCCAGCTCGGTCAAGGGTGTGCCGCGCCGTGCCGTCTATGGCGCGACCAAAGCTGCGTTGATCGGGCTTTCGAAATCGGTTGCAGCCGATTTCGTAGCGGACGGCATCCGTGCCAACTGCATCTGCCCCGGAACGGTTGACACGCCGAGCCTGCACCAGCGCATGGAGGCTAAAGGGGGCGACTTTGCTGCAGTGCGTGCGGCATTTGTTGCGCGGCAGCCGATGGGGCGGCTGGGAACGGCCGATGAAGTCGGTGCATTGGCGCGCTTTCTTTGCAGCCCCGCAGCCGCCTTCATCACCGGCCAGGCGATTGCGATCGACGGCGGCTGGACGATCTAGCCGCTGTCGTGGTTCCCAGGCGCAGCCCTAGCCGGTGCAATATGCCTCGGCTAAAGACCAGAGGGAAGCCAATTTTGGGCGCGAACGCAGCCAGGCAGCTTTAGCCAACCAGACCCGCGAACCATCCTGAACACCGCGTATGGGGCGCCGATTCATAGCTGCTGGACCAAAGCCACAAACTCAGCTACCGGGATTTCTTGCGCGCGGCGTTGCAGGTCAAAACTACCACCAAAGCTACGCGCTTCCAGCCATCGCCCCAGGGTGTGGCGAATGAGTTTGCGCCTCTGGCTGAAGGCCACTTGTACCAGCTCGCTGAACAGCGCCACATCAAGCAATGGCGGTGCATCTAGCGGCACCATCCGCACCACGGCACTGTCCACACGCGGGGGCGGCTCAAAGCTCTGCGGTGGCACAAACAACACGTCTTCCATGGCGTAGCGCCATTGCAGCATCACGCTCAGGCGGCTGAAGTCCGACGTATCGGGCGCGGCCACCATGCGGTCAACTACTTCCTTTTGGAGCATGAAATGCTGGTCTTGCACCAGGTTCACAGACTCCAGGAGGTGAAAAAGAATGGGAGTGGAGATGTTGTAGGGCAAGTTGCCGACAATCCGCATTCTTTGCGCAGTGGCCGTCGAACCACCCGGCCAGGGTTGGGATGCCAACTCGCCAAAGTCCACGCGCAGCACGTCGGACTCGATCACCCGCAACTGGGGGTGCGCGCGCAGGCGCTGTGCCAGGTCGCGGTCGAGCTCGATCACCGTCAAGGCACCTAGGCGTTCTGCCAGGGGCTGGGTCAGCGCGGCCAGGCCAGGGCCGATCTCCACTACATGCTGGCCGGGTACCGGGGCAACCGCGTCCACGATGGCATCGATGATGCCGCCATCGGACAAAAAGTGCTGTCCAAACCGCTTGCGCGCAATGTGTTGCATGAAATTCCAGAAACGGTAGTGCGGTCGCGCTGGCCGCCAAGCCAGCCGCCTGTATCAGCGCGGCTCGCGGATTTCGACAAAGGCGCGCGCCCGCAGGTCGCGCTCCCAGGCTGCATAGGCTTCTTCGGTGCGTTTGGCGCGCAGCTCATTGCGCAGGCCTTCGCGCACCTGCGCCGCGGTCAGATCGACACGTCGGCGCTCTAGCACTTGCATCAGGTGCACGCCAAAACGTGACACCGTGGGTGGGCTGATTTCACCGGGCTTGAGGCGATCGAGCACCTGCTCAAACTCTGGCACGTACATGCCCGGTGTGGCCCAGCCCAAATCACCGCCTTGGGCGGCGCTGCCGTCTTGCGAGATATCGCGCGCAACCGCCTCAAACGCGCTGCGTCCACCCAGGATCTTGTCCCGCTCGGCCGCCAGACGTGCCAGGGCCTGGGCTTGGCTGAGTTGCGCACCGGGGCGCAACAAAATATGGCGTGCCCGCGTTTGCGTGACGCTTTGCACCAGCTCGGGTGCGCGGCGATCGACCACCTTGAGCAGATGAAACCCGGCGTCGGATCGAACCCAGTCTGATACCGCGCCCACGGGCAAGGTCCGGGTGGCGGTGACAAAGCTCGGCGGGTAGCGGTCGGCGCGGCGCAAACCCAGTTGGCCGCCGTTTTTGCGGTCTGCCGCCGAGAGCTGTTGCACCAGTGCTTCAAAGGCCTCACCGCTTCGCACCCGCGCCGCCACCTGCTGTGCGGTGGTTTGTGCCTGGGCCACCTGGGCGGGCGTGGGGTTTTCGGGTAGCGCGATGAGAATCTGTGCCAAGTTGATTTCTTGGGCCAAGGGGTCGTCGATGGCCGCTTGGCGCGCCAGCCAGGCGTTGTTGACCTCCACGTCCGTGATGCGCACGCGCGATTCGACTTCGCGCTCGTGCAGGCGGCTGAGCAAAATTTGGTCGCGCAGTTGGCCGCGCAAGGTGCTTAGTGCGACGCCGCGCTTTTCTAATGCCTGGCGAAATTGGGCTACATCCATTTGGTTTTGGGTTGCCAAATTGAGTTCGGCTTGGTCGATGGCTGCCGCATCGGCCCGTACGCCGGTATCACGCGCCAGTTGCAACTGCACACGCTCATGGACCATGCGCTCGAGCACGCCGGCGCGCAGTTCGGCCGCTGGCGCCAGAGGCGCGCCTTGTTGGGTGCGCTGCTCCACCAGTTGTTTGATCTGCAGATCGAGTTCGGCATTGGTAATGGGCTCCGAATTCACCAGGGCCACAATGAAGTCTCCCGAGGTCTCGGTTTGCGCCACTGCGCCGGTGGCGGCCCCTAACGACAGGGCGAAAAGGGCAATAGCCCCAAAAAACAGGTTCATGGTGCTTAATCGTAATTGTTGAATCGACTGGCTGAGCTGCCCTTGTCGCGCAGGTTTTGGTAGCGGGAAATATTGGAAGTCAGGGTCTGTTGGGGGCTCAGACCAAGGCGGGTAAATCCGACGAACTCCAGCTGAAACATCAAACGTGCGGTCGCGCTGTCGGCGCTGGTCTGAACCCGCTCCAACACCACACGGGAAATCCAGCAGCCTGCATCGTACTCGAGCCCCAATACGGTGTTGACCAGTCGCCCTTCGGTCAGGCTGTAGTTCAGTCGACCGATGCCGTAGTAGCGGCCCTCTCCTTGGCCGCTGCCGGCGCCCAAGTCGCTGCCCCGGTCGCCCCAAAAATCATTCAAGGGCCACTGCCAGCTGGTGTCGATTTGCTCACTTTGCTGTCGCTGAAACCGGTACGCCAGGTTAAGCACGCGGTAGTTGCCCGGGTTGTAGCGCGCGCCGATAACGGCGCGCTCTGATGCGTTGGCCTTGTTGTTGTATTGCACCGTCGAGTCCAGCACCCAATGGCTGTCGATATTCAATGCCGCACCCAGCAAAATGTCGCTCAAACCGGCCGCCGCACCGGTGACTTGCTGCTCTTGGATGCGTAGACGCTGTGCGACGCCAAAACTCCCCAATTGCGCGCCACTGGCGTCATCCAAATACCGTGTCGTCAGGCCCAGCGTGAGCAGGTTGTTGTCGGAAATCTTGTCGTGCCCCACGTAGGCGTTTTCGGTGTAGATGGTCGCAAAGTTGAAGTCGTTGGCGCCAGTGTCGTAATTGGGCAGCCCAGACTGGTCGACAAAGGGCGAGTAGACATAAAAGACCCGCGGCTCCAGGGTCTGCAGCACCGACTGCCCCAAGACCTGTGTTTGGCGCTCAAACACCAAACCGGTGTCCAAACTGAAGGTGGGCACCGTGCTGGTGGCGCTTTGGGTGCCTTTGTAGATGGCGTCAAACGCGTAACTGGCGGTGTGTAATTGCAGCTTGGGCGTAAAAAACCCGGCCGGCCCGATCACCGGATAGCTGGCCTGGGCCCAGGCAAAGCTGCGCTGCGCATTGGGTTGCAGGGTGAGCGAGCGGTCGGACTCGAACTGCGTGAAATCGCCATCCACCGACCAGTCCAGACCATACACATTGCTTTGGGCATAGCGGGCGCCCCACTGGGGCACACGATCGTAGGGCGGGGTGATGGGAGCGGTCACGTCTTGCAGCGTTTGCCATTTCAGCACTTTGACGGCCGACGAAAAGTCGCCCCGACCCCAGGTGGCACTCAGGTCTGCGGGGAGCAGCCTTTGCGTGCCGCCGGCCAGGGTGCTCGATGCCACCACCGGGCTGCTGGTGGAGAAGTCGCGCCAGTAGTTGTTATCGCTGACCCGGTTGATATTGGCGACCACGCCCAGAGCCCCGATGGGCGAGTCCACGCTGCCGTTGTGGGTGAGCGATGTGCCCCAGCGGTCGCTGCCCCGCAGCAAATCCTGTGGCATGTAGCTCAAGCGCGCCGAGCCCGCGTAGCGTGGCTCGAGGTAGCGAAACTCGGTACCTATGTTGACGCCGCGCGCGGTCATGAACGTGGGCGTCACGGTGGCGTCGCGGTTGGGTGCAATGTCGATGTAATAAGGGGCGGTCAGCTCCAGACCGTTGCTGTTGTCCAGGCCGATCGTGGGCGGCAGCAAGCCGGATTTGCGCTTTTCCGACAGCGGAAAGCTGATCGGAAGCACATGCATGATGGGAAAACCCTTGAAGCTGAGGTAGGCGCTTTGTGCTTGACCGATATCCTCGTCGTTGTCCAGGTCAATTTGCGCGGCGTTCAGCACCCAGTCGGGTACCCAGTCGGGGCCGGGCTTGCGCTTGCAGGTGGTGTAGCTGGCTTGGTGGACCGTCAAATGGGTGCTGTCAATAAAGTCAGCGCGCTTGGCCTGTCCATGCGAGCCGTTTTGTATGAACGTGTAACGCGGTTCCGTAAAAAAACCTTCAAAAGCGTCGACCTTAAGCTCCATGTAGGGGCCTTCATAGGTGTTGCCGTTGCGTTTGATGTGCACGTTGCCCGTCGCACGCGCCTGGTCGCTTGCCTGGTCGTATTCCAGCCGGTCGGCGCGAATCACCGTGCCAGCCTTGCGCATCACGGCGTCGCCTTCGGCAACAGACTCCAAGTCCGCCTGGCTCTGCAGGCGGTCAGCTTGCAAAAAAATCGGTGCTCTACGCGCCTGCTCCGGGCTGGGTTGAAGTACTGAGCTTGGATGCGACTCAGTGTCCTGCGCTTGCGCCAAGGCACCCAGACCCAGCATCACGATCCCGACCAGCGCAAAGCCCGCGCCCCCGGCCTGTAGCGTGCGGCGCGACCGAACGACGCCGTTGTCGAAATAGGGCATGAATGTAAAGGGCTCAGACACAAAAAGATAGACAATGGATTATCCATGAGCCCCCATTCCCCCGCTTCCCCTGCCCTGGCGCCCGTTCCCTGGGCTGACCCGTCGCGCCAAGCGCACTTCAACGCGTGGTTGGCCGATCTGCAAAAGCGCTTCTTTCTCGACCCGGCCAGCCTGCGCCTGGCCTCTGCCGACGCCAGCTTTCGCCGCTACTTGCGCATTGACACAAAAGGCCTCAGCCACGGCGAGAGCCTGGTCATCATGGACGCCCCACCTGAGAAGGAAAACTGCGCTCCCTTTGTGCAGGTCGCGCAGCTGCTGCACGACGCCCAACTGCGCGCCCCGCAGGTCCTCGATTGGCACGCAGCCCATGGTTTCATGCTGCTGACCGACCTGGGCGCGCGCACCATGATGCAGGTCATCGACCCCACCGCTGCGCCGCCGCTGGACCTGTATTTGCAGGCGGTCGACATTCTCATTACATGGCAAAAGGCATCGCGCCCCGGCGTGCTGCCGCCCTACGACCACGCACTGCTGCGCCGCGAAGTGGAGCTGTTCCCCCAGTGGTACATCGCCCAGCACCGCCAGTTGATGCTGGACGCCGCGCAGCGCAAGGTGCTCGACGCGGCTTTTGAGGCCATCATCAACGAGAACCTGGCGTGGCCCAGCGTCTACGTGCACCGGGATTTCATGCCACGGAATCTGATGGCCCCCACGCTTGTCGCTGCGCGTACTGCGCTGCCCCCCGAGGGGGTGCCCGCCAGCTTGGGACGGCCCGGCGCCGGCGAGATGGCCCCCACGCTTGTCGCTGCGCGTACTGCGCTGCCCCCTGAGGGGGCTGATTTGCCTTGGGGCGGCCCGGCGGCA
>CAMDKE010000007.1 GCA_945901215.1 Comamonas sp. lk | reverse complement strand
AGCGGCGCAGGGGCTGATCAAGCCCTCGCGCGTGGTGCAGGCGGCCGATCTGTGGCGCAAGATGCTTACCATGCTGTTTGAGACCGGCCACCCCTGGATCACTTTCAAGGACGCCTGCAATGTGCGCTCGCCCCAGCAGCACGCCGGAGTGGTTCATTCCAGCAACCTGTGCACCGAAATCACACTCAATACATCGGACACCGAGACGGCGGTGTGCAACCTGGGCTCGGTCAACTTGCTGCAACACCTGAAAGACGGCGAGAACGGCAAGGTCCTGGACCACGACAAGCTCAAGCGCACCATCACCACAGCCATGCGCATGCTCGACAACGTCATCGACATCAATTACTACGCGGTCAAGAAGGCGCGCGATTCCAACATGCGCCACCGCCCGGTGGGCCTTGGCATCATGGCCTTCCAGGACAGCCTGTACGAGCTGCGCATTCCCTATGCCAGCGAAGCCGCTGTGGCTTTTGCCGACACATCCATGGAAGCGGTGAGCTATTACGCATATTGGGCGTCCACCGATCTGGCGCGCGAGCGCGGTTGCTATTCGAGCTTCAAAGGCTCTTTGTGGGACCAGGGCATCTTGCCCTTTGACACGCTAGACCTGTTGGCCCAGGCCCGCGGCGGCTATGTGGAAGTGGACCGCTCCAGCACCATGGACTGGGACGCCCTGCGTCGCAAGATATCGAAAGACGGCATGCGCAATTCCAACTGTGTCGCCATTGCGCCTACTGCCACCATCTCTAACATTATTGGCGTGGACGCCTCAATAGAGCCTTGCTTCGGCAACCTGTCGGTCAAGTCCAACCTGTCGGGCGAGTTCACCGTCATCAACAGCTACCTGGTGCGCGATCTCAAGCGCGTCGGGCTGTGGGACGACGTGATGGTGATGGACCTGAAGCATTTCGATGGCTCGCTCAGCCCGATGGACCGCGTTCCCAGCGACATCAAGCAACTCTATGCCACGGCCTTCGAAGTGGAAACCCGCTGGTTGGTCGAAGCCGCAGCGCGCCGCCAAAAGTGGATCGACCAGGCGCAATCGCTCAATATTTATATGGCGGGCGCCTCCGGTAAAAAGCTCGATGACACATACAAGCTCGCTTGGGTGCGTGGTCTGAAAACCACTTACTACCTGCGCACCATGTCGGCCACCCACGCGGAGAAGTCCACCATTAGTTCGGGGCGGATGAATTCGGTTTCATCCGATTCCGCGGCGGACGGCATTGCTGCTTCTGCGCCCCGCCCCGTTTCCTTGTTGGATGCCGCAGCCGCAGCCGCGCAAGAGCAAATAACTCTGAGCGCTGGCGCCGCGACCGATATCAAGTTTTGCGGCGTAGACGACCCTACGTGCGAGTCCTGCCAATAGGCGTAACGGTGCAGCGTTCGGTAACGAAGGCTGCACGA
The DNA here is from genome assembly GCA_945901215.1 of Comamonas sp. lk. Classification (GTDB taxonomy): domain Bacteria; phylum Pseudomonadota; class Gammaproteobacteria; order Burkholderiales; family Burkholderiaceae_C; genus Allorhodoferax. The sequence goes on along the minus strand of CAMDKE010000007.1, from coordinate 20,989 downwards.
TTTTATTCAAACGGATGGTGCGTTAACGCTATGCAATTGGCGCAGCTACTCGCATAATCCAAACATGTGGAAACATCTATGCTGACCTGGGACGAAGACATCAAACCCGCATTGCAAAACAACTTTGCATTGCCACCCCAGCCGCCTATGGCGGTGCCCGCATCGGCGGCGACATTTGGCAGTATGCCTGTGATGCACGGGCCACAGGAAGTGGCCGCACCAGCAGTGGTGTCGCGCCGTGTAAAGGCCTCTGACAAACGCATCATTAACGGCAAGACCGATGTCAACCAGTTGGTGCCGTTTAAGTACAAATGGGCCTGGGAGAAGTACCTGGCTACCTGCGCCAACCATTGGATGCCCCAAGAGGTCAATATGACCCGGGACATCGCGCTGTGGAAAGATCCCAACGGTCTGACAGATGACGAACGCCGGATCATTAAGCGCAACCTTGGTTTCTTCGTCACAGCCGATTCGCTGGCGGCGAACAACATCGTCTTGGGCACTTACCGCCATATCACGGCCCCAGAATGCCGCCAGTTCTTGCTGCGCCAAGCCTTCGAGGAAGCGATCCACACCCATGCCTACCAGTACATTGTGGAGTCGCTTGGACTGGACGAAGGTGAGATTTTCAGTGCCTACAACGAAGTCAAATCCATCCGCGACAAGGACGAGTTTCTGATTCCTTTCATTGAAGCGATCATGGACCCGCATTTCCATACGGGCACCCCTGAAACGGATCAGACCCTGCTCAAGTCGCTGATCGTTTTCGCCTGCCTGATGGAAGGCCTGTTCTTTTACGTAGGTTTTACCCAAATCCTGGCGCTGGGGCGGCAAAACAAGATGACCGGGGCTGCTGAGCAGTACCAGTACATCCTGCGCGACGAGTCCATGCATTGCAACTTTGGCATTGACCTGATCAACCAACTCAAGGCCGAGAACCCCCATTTGTGGACCCCAGAGTTCAAGGCTGAAATCAAGGCCTTGTTCGAGCAAGCCGTGGAGCTGGAATACCGCTATGCCGAAGACACCATGCCGCGCGGCGTGCTTGGCATGAACGCATCAATGTTCAAGGGCTATCTGCGTTACATCGCTAACCGCCGCGCGACCCAAATTGGCTTGGAGCCGCTCTTCCCGCATGAGGAAAACCCTTTTCCTTGGATGAGCGAGATGATCGACTTGAAGAAAGAACGTAACTTTTTTGAAACGCGCGTGATTGAATACCAGTCCGGTGGGGCCTTGTCCTGGGACTAGGGCGGTCATGGTCCGTTTAAGTATTTCACAGCTTTGGCGCCGCGACGGTCTGTGCCGGGGCTGTGTTCCCCTGTTCATGTTGCTGGGAACCAGCCCAACACCATGAATCCCTTTTTGCACTCCAACAGGCAAGAAGTGCTCTTTGTAAACTGATCAAGGAGAAAAGTATGGCAACTGCAAAAAAACCGGTCGCAAAGAAGGCCGCCCCCGTGAAAGCTGCGGCTCCCGCGAAAAAAGTCGCTGCAAAAAAAGCCGCACCCGCAAAGGCAGCGCCGGCTAAAAAAGTAGCCGCAAAAAAGGCTGCGCCCGCAAAGGCCGCACCTGCCAAAAAAGTTGTAGCCAAGAAGGCCGCTCCGGCGAAGAAGGCAGCTCCACAGAAAGCTGCGCCAGCTAAGAAGGCTGCACCGGCGAAGAAGGCAGCTCCAAAGAAGGCTGCCCCAGCAAAGAAGGCCGCACCGGCGAAGAAGGTAGCCGCAAAAAAGGCAGCGCCAGCGAAAAAAGTAGCAGCCAAGAAGGAAGCGCCGGCAAAGAAAGCGGCTCCGGTAAAAAAGGCGGTGGCTAAGAAGGCCGCACCCGCAAAAAAGCCCGCCGCTAAAAAAGCTGCACCTGCAAAAGCATCTGCTCCTGCAGCCCAGACTACGCTCAACCCCAAGGCAGCGTGGCCTTTCCCCAGCGCCAGCAAGCCGTAATTCTGATTACCTTGCGATAAAGCCCAGCGCCCTCTTCGGGGCCTGGGCTTTTTTTACGTTGGAAAGCAGTTGGCTTTACAAAGCTGCCGACATGAGCACCCATCCATCCTGCCTATCTGCCACGCTCAAAACGCAATAGGGCGCATAGGCTCGGGCCAATTCGTCTGCTTGGCGTTCAAGAATGCCCGACAAGAGCAAAGTGCCACCGGCATCCACATGTGAGCACAGCAGGGACGCAAGCACCTTGAGCGGAGACGACAAAATATTGGCTACTACCAAGCCGTAGCTCGCGCGTGCCAGATCGGGTAGGCCGCTTGTCAACACCACTGTGTTGGCCAGCGCATTGGCTTGCGTCGAATCAACCGCTGCCGCGTCAATGTCAACGGCAAGCACGTCTGTAGATCCAAACTTGGCGCAGGCAATGGCCAATATGCCAGAGCCGCAGCCGTAATCCAATACGGTCTTTGGCATAGGGTGGCTTGCTATCCAGCGCAAGCACATTCGGGTGGTGGGGTGGGTTCCGGTGCCAAATGCCAGGCCCGGATCGAGCCGGATTACCGTCTGCGCCGCCTCTGGGGGTTTGTGCCAGGTGGGCACAATCCAAAACGTGGGCGTGATGTCGACTGGCGCAAACTGCGATTGCGTCAAACGTACCCAGTCTTGGTCTGGCACTGTGTTGGTACCCAGAACGGTGCAGCCGTCAAAAAAGTCTTGTGCCTGCAGGAGTTGGCCCGCCTGGGTTGCCGCAGGCCGATCGGCAAACAAGGCCGTCAGACGGGAGCGTTGCCAGCCTTCCTTGGGCGCTGGCATGCCCGGTTCACCAAAAAGGGCGACTTCGGCATCGGTTTGGGCGTCGGCGTCTTCCACGCTGACGCTCAGAGCGTCCAGAACATCGAGCGCCTCGCTCACGGCTTCGACCCGGTGTTCCGGGCACATAAGGCGCAGTTCAAACATGGTGGGTTTCAGCGCTTGTGCTGCTCCAGCCAGTGTTCCAGGTAGTGGATATTGGTGCCCCCGGCCATGAATTTGGCGTCTACCATCAGTTCTCGGTGCAGAGGGATATTGGTATGGATGCCTTCAACTGCGGTTTCCATCAAGGCGGTGCGCATGCGTGCCAAGGCTTGCTCCCGCGTATCGCCGTGCACAATGAGCTTACCGATCATGGAGTCGTAGTTCGGTGGGACAAAGTAGTTGGTATAAATGTGCGAGTCCACCCGCACGCCAGGGCCGCCTGGTGCGTGCCAGGTCGTGATACGGCCGGGGGAGGGCGTGAATTTGTAAGGGTCTTCGGCGTTGATGCGGCATTCAATGGCGTGGCCGTTGATCGTGATTTGCCTTTGGGTAAAGGGCAATTTTCCACCGGCGGCGACCAGGATCTGGGTTTTGACAATGTCAATACCGGTGACCATTTCCGTCACTGGATGCTCCACCTGGACCCGTGTATTCATTTCGATGAAGTAAAACTCACCCGCTTCGTACAAAAACTCGAAAGTGCCAGCGCCGCGATAACCCATTTTCTTGCAGGCCGTGACGCAGCGCTCGCCGATGCGCTCAATCAGCTTACGGTTTATACCGGGCGCTGGTGCCTCCTCCAAGACCTTTTGGTGGCGCCGCTGCATCGAGCAATCGCGCTCGCCGAGGTACACCGCATTTTTGAAGGTGTCGGCCAGAACCTGGATTTCAATATGGCGCGGGTTTTGGAGAAATTTTTCCATGTACACCGCCGGATTGCCAAAGGCGGCACCGGCCTCGGCCTTGGTCATGGTGACTGCATTGATAAGGGCAGCCTCGGTGTGAACCACCCGCATACCCCGCCCGCCGCCGCCGCCCGCCGCCTTGATGATGACGGGGTAGCCCACGGTCTTTGCGATGCGTCGCACCTGCACCGGATCATCGGGCAACTCGCCCTCAGACCCGGGCACGCAGGGAACGCCCGCGCGGATCATGGCTTGTTTGGCAGAGACTTTGTCCCCCATCAGTCGTATCGACTCGGGTGTGGGGCCAATGAACTGGAAGCCACTTTTTTCAACCCGTTCGGCAAAGTCGGCGTTTTCACTTAAAAAACCGTAGCCCGGATGAATGGCCTCTGCGTCGGTTACCTCAGCAGCCGAAATAATGGCCGGCATGTTGAGGTAGCTCAGGTTGGAGGCGGCCGGCCCAATGCACACGGCTTCCTCGGCCAAGCGCACGTACTTGGCGTCACGGTCTGCTTCCGAGTACACCATCACCGCCTTGACACCCAATTCGCGACAGGCGCGCTGGATGCGCAGAGCGATCTCGCCCCGGTTGGCAATCAGGATTTTCTTGAACATGGAGGTCTATGGCCCTATTCGATGGTCAGCAAGGCTTGCCCATATTCCACCGCTTGCCCGTTTTCGCAGAGTATCTGGACCACCTTGCCCGACTTGTCGGCTTCAATTTCGTTGAGAATCTTCATAGCCTCGATGATGCAGATGGTGTCGCCCTCTTTAACCATGTCACCCACTTCGACAAAGGCTTTTGCACCCGGCGAGGCGGAGCGGTAAAAGGTGCCAACCATCGGCGACCGCACGGCGTGGACAGCTGGTGCCTCAGGCGCCGCTGTTTCTGCCGGCGCAACCGGCAAAGGCGCTGCTGCTAAGGGAGCTATCTGCATCGGCGCGGGTGCATAGCTATGCACCACGGCGTTAGAGCCCTTGACAATGCGGACTTTGCCTTCGGCTTCGGTAATTTCAAGTTCGGAGACGTTGGAGTCCGATACCAGGTCAATCAGGGTTTTGAGTTTGCGTAAGTCCATCGGGGGCTCCCTTAGTGCGTGTTCGCATTACAGCGAATTTTTTGTAAAGACCAATCGGAGCCTTGATTAGTTGCTTTCAACTTTTCACAAGTTCCGTCAAATTACGCGAAGATCTTTAATCTCCACGGTGCCAGGGCGGCGGTGCGGTCGTAAGTACCACAGCTCAACGCCTATTTTAGACCACGTAGCAAGTCCAAATCGCTGACATCAAGGCGCCCCATTTTTCGCTGGATGATTCCTTCCTCGCTATCCAAGGCGACAGAAAACGGCAAGCCACCCGTGGTGTTGCCCAGGCTGCGGCTGAGCCCAGTGCCATCAAACCCGGCCATGGCCACCGAAAAAGCGAGTGGGGTTTTGCTGAGAAAGGTTTGAACCTGCGTCGGTTTGTCCACTGCCAATCCCAGAACTTGCCAGCCGTTTGCTTGATTTTCCTTAAAGAAGGCGTCGATTAGCGGCAGCTCTTCTACACAGGGTGGACACCACGTGGCCCAAAAGTTAATCAGTAAAGGCCGCCCTTTGAACGACAACATCGCCAACTCCGCGCCGCTTGGGGTGTTCCATTTCAGGCTCCAAAATGAGGGCACCAGGCTGCTAACCCTGGGCGTGTGGGTTGGCTTGCCTCGCATCCAGGCCGTGGCCGCGCCTGCGCCCACCAGCACCGCCGCCGCTGCCCCGAAAAACGCCCGGCGTGGCACGTGGGCCCAAGCCTCCCTTACTTCGCTGGAATAGGTCGAAGATGCTTGGGCCTCTAGAGAAGGCGGCGTCTGCAATGGCTTGGATGGGTCGGTCATGGTTGCGTATTTTCCATCAGGCGGCGCAAGGCGTCGGCGTCGCCACGCGGGCGGCGGCCCAGATCGTCGGGTTGCAGGGCGCCGCGAATGTCGTCCTGATCGTATACCAACAAGTGCACGCCAATATTTTCTTGTAACGCGTCGCAGCGCGCGTGCACGCTGAGTGCGTCCACCCGTTCGCCGTGAAAGCCCGGTACCGATCGCACCTCAAATCGCACGCCCATGTCAATCAGCGCGATTTCTGCGGCTTTGGAGTCGTCACAAAACAGTTGCAGGTAGATATCAGAGTGCCGGGTTGCGGTGCCCCGCCAGACCGCGCCGCCCAGATGGGGTCGAAAGCGCACCAGGCGCCGCATCCATTGCAAGGCCAGTTCGCGCAGCGCTCGCAGCTCTTGCGGCTGGGTTTCGGCGCAAAAGAGCGCAATGTACTCCTCGACCGCCGCTTCTACCGCATGGTTGTCGGGCAGGCCACCGCGCGCACTTGAACCGAGTTGCTTGACCGCGCGGCGCTTAGCGGCGCCGTAGTCCAGTCCTTCTTCAACAATCAGCCGGGCGGCAGCGGCTGCGATCTCAGCTTGGTAACTTTCCATGGGTGCATTTTGCCCGTCCCTTTCGACAGTTCGCGAGAAGAGGGTGGCTAAACTCGCACGATGCATATTCATATTTTGGGCATTTGTGGCACCTTCATGGGCGGATTGGCGGCGCTGGCGCGTGAAGCGGGCCACCGCGTGACCGGTTGCGACGCGGGGGTCTACCCGCCCATGAGCGACCAGCTGCGCGCTTTGGGAATTGACCTGATAGAAGGTTTTGGCGCAGACCAGCTGGCGATCAAGCCCGATATGTTTGTCGTGGGTAACACCGTGAGCCGCAGCCGCACGGAGGCCGGCGTGGCCAAATTCCCGTTGATAGAGGCCATTTTGGACGCCGGCGCACCTTACACCAGCGGCCCGCAGTGGCTCTCTGAACACGTCTTGCAGGGCCGCCACGTGCTGGCCGTGGCCGGCACCCACGGCAAAACCACCACCACCGCCATGCTGACCTGGATACTGGAGTGCGCAGGTTTACAGCCGGGTTTTTTGGTCGGCGGCGTGCCCTTGAATTTTGGTGTCTCAGCGAGGTTAGGTGCCCCCACGCTCCCCGCTCTGCGTGGTTCGCTGCCCCCCGAGGGGGCTGATTCGCCTCGGGGCGGCCCTGCGGGGAATCGGACCCCCACGCTCCCCGCTGTGCGTGGTTCGCTGCCCCCCGAGGGGGCTGATTTCTCTTGGGGTAGTCCGTTCTTCGTGATTGAAGCCGACGAGTACGACACCGCATTTTTTGACAAACGCAGCAAATTCGTCCATTACCGGCCGCGAACGGCGGTGCTCAACAACCTGGAGTTCGACCACGCCGACATTTTTGACAATCTGGCAGACATTGAGCGCCAGTTTCATCATCTGGTGCGCACGGTGCCGGGCAGTGGCCGCATCGTGGTCAATGGGCTGGAAGAAAGCCTGGCGCGTGTGCTGCATAGGGGCTGCTGGAGCACGGTGCGCAGTTTTGGCTCCGCCGCGAGCGACTTCAGCGCGTTGGGAGAGCCGGATGATTTTGCGGTGCTACAAGCCGGGCAGCCGGTTGCCCGCGTGCAATGGGCGCTGGGCGGGGTGCACAACCAGCTCAATGCGCTGGCCGCTATCGCCGCCGCCGAGCACGTAGGCGTGTCACCTGCAGACGCTGCGTTGGCACTAGCTAGTTTTCAGAATGTCAAACGCCGCATGGAAATGCGCGCGCGCATCGTGCTAAACAGCGCGCCCAACGCTGCACCGGTGACGATTTACGACGACTTTGCGCACCACCCCACGGCGATCCGCACCACGGTGAACGGCTTGCGCCGCCACGTGGGTCGGGCGCGCATCTTGGCGGTTTTTGAGCCGCGCTCCAACACCATGAAGCTAGGCACCATGAAGGCGCAGCTGCCGTGGAGCCTAGAAGAGGTGGACCTGGCCTTTTGCCATGGCGGCGGTTTGGGTTGGGACGCCAACGAAGCGCTGTTGCCCATGGGCGCGCGCGCACAGGTTGCGCCCACCATTGACGCATTGGCGGTGCAGGTGGCCTCCCAGGTGCGACCGGGCGACCACATCCTGTGCATGAGCAATGGCGGCTTTGGCGGGGTGCACGACAAAATCGCCACTCTCTTACGCGCCGGGTAAATGTTCATGTGGTGAGCGCCGCCCTGGTAGACGCCGGGCATGCCGGGCGCCGGGCTCTGCGCCACAGCCGATGGGCTCAACCATCGCACGGGCGTAAAGCCAGGGGAGATTCAGTGCCGCTCAGGTCGCCGCGTTGCGCCGCACGCGGCGCGCCTTGACCGCCTGTGACAGCACCTCCAAGCCTTCTAGCGAATCGTCCCAGCCCAGGCAGGCGTCGGTGATACTCTGGCCGTAGGTCAGCGCAGCCGGATTGTCTTTGCCGGGCGTGAACTTTTGTGCGCCCGCGTGCAGGTGGCTTTCCACCATGACGCCAAACACGCGGGTTGAGCCGCCAGAAACCTGGGCTGCGATGTCGCGCGCGACATCGAGCTGCTTTTCATGCTGCTTGCTGCTGTTGGCGTGGCTGCAGTCCACCATCAGGGTGGGCGGCAATTGGGCTTTTACCAGGTCCTTGCAGGCGGCGTCCACGCTGGCGGCGTCGTAGTTGGGGGCTTTGCCGCCGCGCAGAATCACGTGGCAGTCCGGGTTACCCTGGGTTTGCACGATGGCGACCTGGCCATTTTTGTGCACTGACAAAAAGTGGTGACCCCCAGCCGCAGCCTGGATGGCGTCGGTGGCGATTTTGATATTGCCGTCGGTGCCGTTCTTGAAGCCGATCGGCGCCGAAAGGCCAGAGGCCAGCTCGCGGTGCACCTGGCTCTCGGTGGTGCGCGCCCCAATCGCGCCCCACGCAATCAGGTCGCCTAGGTACTGCGGTGAGATTACATCCAAAAACTCGCTGCCTGCGGGAAGGCCCAGGCGGTTGATGTCGATCAGCAGCTGGCGCGCCATGCGCAGACCTTCGTCGATGCGAAAGCTCTCGTCGAGGTAGGGGTCATTGATCAGGCCTTTCCAGCCCACGGTGGTGCGGGGTTTCTCAAAATACACGCGCATCACGATCTCCAGCGTATCGGCGTAACGGGCGCGTTGCTCCACCAGGCGGCGTGCGTAGTCCAGCGCGGCTGCCGGGTCGTGGATGGAGCACGGGCCAATGATGACCAGCAGCCGGTCGTCCTTGCCCGCCATGATGCTTTGGATGCGCCGGCGCGTGCCCGCCACCAGGGTTTCGACGGCGGTGCCGCTGATCGGGAAAAAGCGAATCAGGTGTTCAGGGGGCGGCAGCACGGTGATGTCCTTGATGCGTTCGTCGTCGGTGGTACTGGTGCGGTCAGCGCTTGCGGTCATGGGGAAAAGCTCCTTAAGCAGTCAATCAAAGTCAAAAAGGCATAAAAAAACCGCCGGGGAGGCCGGCGGTTGAATAAGTATCGGGACGTTTTTTTCAGGTACGTTCAGAACTCTCTGCCGCCAGTGGCGTTGGAGAACCAAAAATAGCTAAAGAAAAAAGCGGCTCGATGCATGGTGGCAATGTAGCACAAGTCACTTGCACCACGGCCTCACGTCAGCAGCCAGCGCCACAAGCCGAACACCACAAAGGCGCCGACGATGGCGGTGAGCGTCTGGCGACTCCACAGCGCCAAGGCAATCGCCGCCAACGTGCCCGGCAGGTAGGCGTTGTGCAAGGACAGGTCGATAGCGTCTTGGGGCGCCAGCGCCATGGGTACCACCAGCGCGGTCAACACGGCTGCGGGCACGTAGCGCAAGGCGCGTTCCAGCCAGGCGGGGAATGTCAATCGGTGGCCAAACACCAAAAAGCTCAGCCGGATCCCATAAGTGACCACCACCATGCCCGCCAAGGCAAGCGCCAATTCGCCGTTCATGGCGCGCCATCTGGGTTGGGAAGATCGGCACGCCGGGACCAGGCTTCTGCGAGCATTCCAGCGCCCACACCCGCTACCGCCGCCAGCATCAGGCCCAGCTTGAAGGGCAGGGCGCGTGCCAGCAGGGCCACCGTACCGGCCACCACCGCTGCAAATAACACGGGCCGCTCGCGCAACTGCAGCGCCACAATGGCCGCAAAGGTCGCCACCATGGCAAAGTCCAAGCCCAGGGTGGCCAGGCCCGGCACGCTTTGGCCCAGCAGAACGCCTGCAATCGTCCAAATCTGCCAGTTAAAGTACATCGCCAGGGACGAGCCCAGCCAGTAATGCGCGCCGTCTTGCAGGCTGGCGTGGTGGCGCAGCTGGTTTTCTACCACCGCAAAGGTCTCATCAGTCAACCAAAAGGCCAAGGCCCAGCGCCAGCGAGAAGGTAAGGCGCGGGCGTAAGGCAGCAAGGTGGCGCTGTATAGCGCGTGGCGCAGGTTGACGACAAAAGTGGTCAGCCAGATGACTGGCAAGGCCGCCCCTCCACCAATCAGGCTGACCGCCACAAACTGGGAGGAGCCGGCAAACACCAGCGCGGACAAGCCAAGGGTCAGCCACACTGGCAGGCCGGAACCAATGGCCAAAGTGCCAAAAATCAAGCCGAAGGGCGCAGCGCCCACCAGCATGGGAATGGTGTCGCGGGCCCCCGCGAAGAAAGGACGCAAACCCAAACCTTGCAGTTTCCCGCTTAGGCGGTGCCGCCCACGGTCAGGCCGTCGATGCGCAGGGTGGGTTGGCCCACTCCCACGGGCACGCTTTGGCCGTCTTTGCCGCAGGTGCCCACGCCACTGTCTAAGCGCATGTCGTTGCCGATCATGCTCACGCGCTTCAAGCATTCCGGGCCGCTACCCACAATGGTGGCGCCTTTGACCGGGTACAAAATCTTGCCGTTTTCCACCCAGTAGGCTTCGCTGGCAGAGAACACAAACTTGCCGGAGGTGATGTCCACCTGGCCGCCACCAAAGTTGGTGGCGTACAGGCCTTTTTTGATGCTTTTGACGATTTCTTGCGGGTCTTTGTCGCCGCCTAGCATGTAGGTGTTGGTCATGCGCGGCATGGGCACGTGGGCGTAGCTTTCGCGCCGGCCGTTGCCAGTGGGGGCCACGCCCATCAGGCGCGCGTTCATGGCGTCCTGGATATAGCCTTTTAAAATACCGTCCTCAATCAGTACATTGCGCGCGCTGGTGTTGCCCTCGTCGTCCACATTGAGGGAGCCGCGCCGGTCGGCAATGGTGCCGTCGTCGAGCACGGTGACGCCTTTGGCAGCGACGCGCTGGCCAATGCGGCCGCTGAAAGCGCTTGAGCCCTTGCGGTTGAAGTCGCCTTCCAGGCCGTGACCAATGGCTTCGTGCAGCAAGATGCCGGGCCAGCCCGAACCCAGCACCACGGTCATTTCGCCGGCAGGCGCCGGGCGTGCTTCCAGGTTGGTGAGCGCCGCGTGTACCGCCTGGTCTACGTACTGGGTGATTTGCACATCGTCAAAGTAAGCCAAGCCAAAGCGACCGCCGCCCCCAGAAGAGCCCATTTCGCGCCGGCCTTTTTGTTCAGCAATCACGGTGACTGACAGGCGCACCAAGGGGCGTACATCTGCGGCCAAGGTGCCGTCGGCGCGGGCAATAAGTACCACGTCGTATTCCATGGCCAAGCCGGCCATCACCTGGGCCACGCGCGGGTCTTTGGCGCGCGCCAGGCGTTCTACCTTGCCCAAGAGCGCGACTTTGGTGGCGCTGTCGAGGGTCGAGATGGGGTCTTGGTCGGGGTAGAGCGAGCGGCTACGGGCGATTTTGGCCTTGGGCACGCTGGTGCGGCGGTTTTGGGAAGCGCTGGCGATGGTGCGCACGGTGCGCGCGGCGTCCAGCAGCGCGGCCTCTGAGATGTCATCGGAATAGGCAAAGGCGGTTTTCTCGCCACTGACAGCTCGAACACCTACGCCCTGGTCGATGCTGAAAGAGCCAGTCTTGACAATGCCTTCTTCCAGGCTCCAGCCCTCGGAGCGGGTGTACTGGAAGTACAGGTCGGCCTCATCGACCCGCTGCATTTTGATCTCAGTCAAGGCGCGCGTTAGGTGCGACTCGTCTAAACCAAAGGGGGTAAGGAGCAGGGATTTGGCCGTGGCCAAGCGTTCGATGGTGGGTTCGCGAGAGATCATTCGGCCATTTTAGGCCGGAGCGGGTGTCCCGCACCTGCTGGGGCCAAGCCAGGCGAACCAGCGCCCTAGGTTTGCACCAAGCGCCGACCGCTGGCGATCGACATCAAAATACCTAGCGCAAAGCCCAGCGTCACCATCGCCGTGCCGCCGTAGCTTATAAATGGCAAGGGCACGCCCACCACCGGCAAGATGCCGCTGACCATGCCCATGTTGACAAAGGCGTAGGTGAAAAAAATCATGGCGATGCTTCCCGCCAGCAGGCGCGAAAAAAGCGTAGGAGCGTCCAGCGCAATGCCCAGGGCTCGCAAGATCAAGGCGATAAATGCTCCGATCAGCAGCACATTGCCCAGCAGACCAAATTCCTCGGAAAAAGCGGCAAAAATAAAGTCAGTGGTGCGCTCGGGAATGAACTCCAAATGCGTTTGCGTACCCTGCATAAAGCCTACGCCCCACAAACCGCCCGAGCCGATACCAATCATGCCTTGGATGATGTGAAAACCCTTGCCCAGCGGATCGCGCGAGGGATCCAGCAGGGTGCAGATGCGCTGCTGTTGGTAGCCGTGCAGCACCGGCCAGCGCATGCCGTCGGCGCACAGCAGGGGCTCAAACCCCAACAACAAGACCACCGCGACCACGGCCAGCACGGTCGGCGGTAGGATTAACTTCCAACTCACACCGGCAAAAAACATGATCGCCAGGCCCGCCGCCAGAACCAGCATGGCGGTGCCCAAATCGGGCTGGCGGATGATGAGTCCGACCGGCACACCCAAAAGCACGGCGGCGACGGCAAAGTCCAGCGGGCGCAACTGTCCCTCGCGCTTTTGAAACCACCAGGCCAGCATCAATGGAACCGCGATTTTCATGATTTCGCTGGGTTGAATCACCACGCCCAGGTTGAGCCAGCGCCGGGCGCCCTTTTTTGTCACGCCAAACACGGCCACGGCGATCAGCAAAGCTACACCCAGCAGGTACAAGGGAACGGCCACGCTCATCAGGCGCTGCGGCGGGATTTGCGCTGCCACAAACATGATGGCCGCTGCGATCAGCATATTGCGCGCATGGTCGGCAAAGCGGGTTCCGTGGTCGTAACCGCTGGAGTACATCACCAGCAAACCCGCGCAGGCCAGTATGAACACCACAAACGCCAGTGGGCCGTCCATACCCACCACCCATGGCGCAATGCGCTTACGCAAACTGATTTTTCCGAACGGGGTCGCCATGGCGCGATTATCGGATGCCAGCGCGCTGGGCTGCGCCATGGGACAATCCACGCCATGTTTGTATTGTTTGATGAAGCCGGAAAATTTATGGCCGGTCGGGTGCTGTCAGAGAGCGATGCCTCAGCGCAAGTCGAGCTCGAGAGTGGCAAGCGTGTGAAGGTTAAAGGGGCCAATGTGCTGCTGCGCTTTGAGAAGCCGGAGCCTGCGGTCTTTATGGCGGGCGCCCAAGCACTGAGCGAGACCATTGAGCTGGAATTGGCCTGGGAGTTTTCCCCGCAAGACGATTTTTCCTTTGCCACCCTGGCGCGTGATTACTTCAGCAAAGACGCTACGCTGGAACAACAAGCCGCCATGCTGATCCGCCTGTTCGAGGCACCGCACTACTTTCGCCGCGCGGGCAAAGGCTTTTTCCGCAAAGCGTCGGCTGAGGTAATCGCCCAGGCTCTGGTGGCGATTGAGAAGAAGAAGGCAGTGGCCGCGCTGATTGCCCAGTGGGCGCAGGAGCTAGGCGAAGGCGTCTGCCCCCAGCCGGTGCGCGAGCAGCTGTACAAAATTTTGTTTAAACCGGACAAAAACGCCCCCGAATACAAGGCTGTGGTCGAGGCCTCACGCGCCACCCGCAGCGCACCCTTGGACCTGCTGCAACGCTGCGGCGCCATTGACTCGCCCTACCAGTTCCACTGGAAACGCTTTTTGCTGGAAAACTTTCCCCAAGGCGTGGGCTTTGCTGCAAGCACGGCGCCCGCCATCACCGAGCCGCTGCCAAGTGCCCCTGCGCCAGCCTTTTCGATCGACGACTCGGCCACCACCGAGATTGACGACGCCTTGTCGGTGCAAGGCCTGGGTAGTGGCACCGTTACCGTGGGCGTGCACATCGCGGCGCCCGGCCTGGCGCTGGTACCCGACAGCGAGATCGACCGCCTGGGCCGCGCGCGCCTGTCGACTGTGTACATGCCTGGTTACAAGGTCACCATGCTGCCCGATGCCGTGGTGCAAAGCTACACCTTGCAGGAAGGGCGTGACTGCCCTGCGGTGTCCTTGTACGTGACCGTAGACGAGGCCACGCTGACGATTGTTTCCAGCGAAACCCGGCTCGAGAGCGTGCGAATTAGCCACAACCTGCGCCATGACCAGTTGGACGCCATCGTCACCGAAGAATGGTTGCAAACCGCCTTGACCACACCGGGCAGCGAGCCCGCGCCCTTGGGTGGCCTGCAGCCCAAGCTGGCGTTTTTGCACCGGCTGGCGCGTGACCTCAAGGCCAAACGTGAAGTGGTGCGTGGCAAGCCCGAGACCTTCAATCGCCCGGACTACAACTTCAAGCTGGTGGGAAATGAAGGAGCCGAACCGCGAGGCGACGAAGAGGTGGCCATCAGCACCCGAGCCCGCGGCGCTCCCTTGGACCTGATCGTGGCAGAAGCCATGATTTTGGCCAACAGCACCTGGGGCAACTGGATGGCCGAACTCGGTGTGCCCGCCATTTACCGCAGCCAGGCTTCGCTGGCCCCCGGAGTCAAGGTGCGCATGGGCACCAAGGCGCTGCCGCACGCCGGCATTGGCGTTAAAAGCTACGCTTGGAGCACCTCGCCCTTGCGCCGCTACACCGATCTGGTCAACCAATGGCAAATCATTGCCTGCGCCCGCCACGGCAGCACGGCGGCTTTGGCTGCGCCCTTCAAACCCAAGGATGCGGCGCTGTTTTCCATCATCTCCGGCTTTGACGCGGCATACAGCGCCTACAACGGCTACCAGGGCGCCATGGAACGATTTTGGACGCTTAAATACCTGCAGCAAAACGCCGTGCTCGAGTTGGATTGCAGCGTGTTCAAAGACAACATGGTGCGCGCTGATACCCTGCCACTGGTGCTCCCAGTGATGGGTGCGCAAGGCCTGCCGCGTGGCGCGCGGGTGCGGGTGCGACTCGGTGAGATGGACCTCATCACGCTAGACATTCACGGCACGGTCGTGGAGCGCCTGGACACGCCGCTGGAAGACGCCGACGATGGCGCGCCCGATGCCGACCTGCAAGACGAGCAGGACGAGCAGGACGAAGAAGTCGCTGGCCCTATCGTGATTGCGGTGGACTTGAACGAGGCGCCGCAGGTGGCGAGTCCTTAGGAGCTGCTCGGATGACCGGCCTCACAGTCGTGCAGCGGTGGCGCAATGTCAGCCTGTTTCAGCGCGCGCTGCTGGTGTCCGTAGGCCTGCACGCAGCGGTGCTTACGGTGCGTTTTGTCGACCCCCAGGCCTTTGATAGCTTGACGCAAGATGCCCCGCTGGAGGTGGTGTTGGTCAACGCCCGCAGCGAGGAGCCCCCCGAGCAGGCCCAGGCCGTGGCGCAGGCCTCGCTAGCCGGTGGCGGCCAGGCTGACCGCGGAATGGCTAGCAGCATCTTGGCAGCCTCAGAGAACGAGCAGGACGGTGACCCATCGGCCCAGCTGACTGCGGCGGCCAAACAAAGCCTGCAGCAACAGCAAAACCTGCTCCTTTCTCGTGTCAAGGAACAAATAACCGCTCTGAGCGACTTGCAGGCCAGCAGCGCCAACACACCACAGGAAAAAGAGGCTCTGGAGGTCAAACGCCGCCAAATGGTCAAGCTGCTCGCAACCATTGAAAAACGCATCAACGCCGAAAACGCACGTCCGCGCAAACGCTACGTCAGCCCGGCGGTGCGCGAGGCGGTTTATGCGGCCTATTACGACACCATGCGGCGCGCCATTGAGGAGCGCGGAACCGCCCATTTCCCAGAGAAAAATGGCCAGAAACTCTACGGAACCCTGACCATGATTGTCACGGTCAACCACACCGGTGAGGTCTTGGAGGCCGAGGTGGTGCGCAGCTCGGGCAATGCCGCACTGGACGGTGTGGCCAGGGATATTGCGCGCGCGGCCGGCCCCTTTGGCCGCTTTAGCCAGGCCATGCGCAAAACCGTCGACCAGTTGGTGGTGGTTTCCCAGTTCACCTTTACCCGCGATGAAACGCTAAAAACCCAAGCGATGGTGCCGCAATGAAGGCGCTGGGCCGTTTTCTCCTACTGACCGCCTTGGCTTTGCTGGCCTTGCAGCTCTACTTTGCATTGCGCATTGCGGCCATGGCGTGGGTTGACCCCGAGTCCAGTGCGTTTGAGCGCTCGCAGGCATGGCAGATTGTGCAGGCCAAGCCCGTGCTGCGCTGGCGCCAGGACTGGCGCGATTACGCCAGCATCAGCGACCAGCTCAAACGCGCCGTGATTGCGTCAGAGGACGATGGCTTTAGCCAGCACGATGGCGTTGACTGGGCGGCGCTGGAAAAAGCCTGGGTCAAAAATGCCAAAGCCCAGGACCGCGCCGAGCAACGCGCCTCCAGCCAAGCGTCAAGCGCCAAGCGGCGAGCGCCCAAGGTGGTGGGTGGCTCCACCGTCACGCAGCAGCTGGCAAAAAACCTCTTTCTGTCGGGTGAACGCACCCTGCTGCGCAAGGGCCAGGAGCTGGTGCTGACCCTGCTATTGGAGCGACTATTGAGCAAGCAAAGGATTTTGGAAATTTACCTCAACCATGTGGAGTGGGGCGAGGGCGTTTTCGGGGCAGAGGCGGCTGCGAGGCATTACTACCGCAAGAGCTGCGCCCAGCTCACCCCGTTTGAGGCGGCACGTTTGGTCGTCATGCTGCCCCGGCCCCGGTACTTTGAAAAACTGCCAAATTCTGAATACCTCAGCGACCGCGCGCAGGTGATTGTTGGGCGCATGGCTGAGGCCCGCTTGCCATGAGCCAGGGCCCGCCATGAGGATCTTGGGCATTGACCCCGGCCTTCGCACCACCGGCTTTGGTGTTATCGACCAAGAAGGCGCCGCCTTGCGCTACGTGGCCAGCGGCACCATTACCACCCACCAGCTCGATACCAAAGCCCTGCCTGCGCGCCTGAAGGTGCTCTTTGACGGCGTGGGCGAGGTGGTAGAGCGCTACCGGCCCGACTGCGCATCGATCGAGATCGTTTTTGTCAACGTCAACCCGCAGTCCACGCTGCTCTTAGGTCAAGCGCGCGGCGCGCTGGTGACGGCGCTGGTGCATGCCCATTTGCCGGTGGCCGAATACACCGCGCTGCAAATGAAGCAGGCTGTGGTGGGTTACGGCCGTGCAGACAAAACGCAAGTTCAGGAAATGGTGCGCCGCCTCTTGGACCTGCCCGGGCTACCCGGCCCGGACGCGGCCGATGCCTTGGGTTTGGCCATCACGCATGCGCATGCGGGCGCGGCAATGGCGCGTATGGCCCAGGCCGATGGTCTTGGGGCCGGGGCAGGAAGCTACAAGGCCGGGCGCAGCCGCTAGTCTGCGACCGGACGCCTCCCTACCACTGCGGCGCTAGCTCCGCAAAGCCCGCTGGCGCCCTGCGCTCTTCCTCAAACGTGACCACGTCCCAGGCCTGGGGCTGGGCTTGTAGCTGGCGCAGCAGCCGGTTGTTGAGCGCGTGGCCGGAGCGGTGTGCGCGGTAATGCGCCAACAGCGGCATGCCCACGATGTACAGGTCGCCCATGGCGTCGAGAATTTTGTGTTTGACGAACTCGTCGTCATAACGCAGCCCGTCGGAATTAAGCACCTTGTAGTCGTCCATCACGATGGCGTTGTCCAGGCCGCCGCCCAGGGCCAGGCCGTTGGCGCGCATCATTTCCACGTCTTTGGTAAAGCCAAAGGTGCGCGCGCGGGCAATGTCGCGCGCGTAGGAGCCCACGCTCATGTCAAACTCAACGCGCTGTCCAGTGGAGTCGACGGCCGGGTGGTTGAAGTCAATCTCAAAGCTCAGCTTGAAACCGTGAAAAGGCTCCAGCGTCGCCCATTTTTCATTGCCCGGAGTGCCTTCTCGCACAGCGATGGGCGCCTTGACGCGGATAAATCGGCGCGGCGCGTTTTGCATTTCAATACCCGCGCTTTGCAGCAAAAACACAAAAGACGCGGCTGAGCCGTCCAGGATGGGAACCTCTTCGGCGGTAATGTCCACCACCATGTTGTCAACGCCCAGACCCGCGCAGGCCGACATCAGGTGTTCCACGGTATGCACCTTGGCGCCTCCGGCGGATAGCGTGGAGGCCAAGCGCGTGTCGGTCACCGCCTCGGCGGTCACCTTGATGTCCACCGGGTGGGGCAAATCAACGCGTCGAAACACAATGCCCGTGTTGGGCGCGGCCGGGCGCAAGGTGATCTCCACCCGCTGACCGCTGTGCAGCCCGACGCCAACAGCGCGGGTAATGGATTTGAGGGTTCTTTGTTGAAGCACGTGTGGATTGTAAAAGTAGCGCGGGCCCGGAAGGGACGATTTCCAGCTCAGCAAGCGAGAAGCGCAGGGTTGCGCAGAACTTATCGCTGCGCCTCGTACAAGTGACGCTGAAACCCCACAAACAGCTTGCGGATCTGCTCAGTACTCCCAAGATCGGCCACCGCATCAGCAATGGCGTTGTGGTACCGCAGGCGCAGCAGCGGCGCGAGCTTTTCAGCGTCAAGTTCCTCGACGCCTTCTTTCACGTACTGCGCCAGCACGAAATCTACAAACGCCGTTTGCTTGTCCGTGAATTGTTGATGCACTTCCGTTTTGGCCATAGCCGCCCGCTCCGCGCGGGTGTGGGGTGCCAGGGCGAACGCTACGTAGGCCAAAACATCGAACAGGTCGCTGCTCTCAGCCTCAATCACTTTCTGCATCTCGGCCAGTGGTTCCCTGCTGAAACCATTTTCAGCCAAGCCTTCCAGCAACTTCCGGCGCGTATCGGGCGCGCTCCACAGCGTTCGCAACTGGTCTTCATCCCTAAAAAACTCGGGCAGCACGCCGTACAGGTTTTCCAGAAACTGGGCTGCCGACATCGGCGTGCCGTCAGCACTCCAGAAGGTGGTGGCGGTCATGCTCTGGATTTGACGCACTTTGCCATCGGCCAGTTTCACTTCTACCTTCACGGATTTTTCCAGCACATTAGGAAGATAGTCGGGTTGCGGTTCGTGCACCTCCCAGGTATTTCCGGTGTGTTCGTCAGATGGCTCCGGCGCAATGGGTTCGCCATCCCACTCAGGGTCATTGAAATGGTGGTGCGCCCGCACAAAGTCATAAATAGTGAAGTAGTCCTTGCCGTCAAACAAGCGCGTGCCACGGCCAATGATTTGCTTGAACTCGATCATCGAGCCTATGGGTCGCATCAGCACGATGTTGCGCACGTTGCGGGCATCCACGCCGGTGGACAGCTTTTGTGAGGTGGTCAGGATGGTCGGAATAGTCTTCTCGTTGTCCTGAAAGGCACGCAGGGCCTAGTCGCCGCGTGCGCCATCGTCGGCAGTCACCCGCACGCAGTACATCGGATCGGTGCTGGTCTTGTTTTGGTTGATCAGGTCGCGCACCAGCAGGGCATGGGCCTGGGTGGCGCAGAAGACGATGGTTTTCTCGCGCTGATTAATCATGCCCATCAGCAGCTTGACCCGATAGGCTTCGCGCTCGGGAATCACGATGATGCGATTGAAGTCGCTCTCCACGTAGCGCTTGCCCGCCACCACTTCGCCCGCTATCACCGCGTCATCCGGGGTGTAGGTGTAGTCATCAATAGTGGTGGCAATCTGCTTGACCTTGAACGGGGTCAGGAAGCCATCATTGATGCCTTCTTTGAGCGAATACACATAAACCGGGTCACCAAAATAGGCATAGGTGTTGGCGTTGAGCGTGCGCTTAGGCGTGGCCGTCAAGCCCAGTTGCACGGCAGGGGCAAAGTAGTCCAGGATGGCCCGCCAGTTGCCTTCGTCGTTGGCCCCGCCCCGGTGGCACTCGTCCACCACGATGAAATCAAAGAAGTCCGGCGGGTACTCGCCAAAGTACGGTGTTTCACCCGGCCCGCTCATGAATGTCTGGAAAATGGTGAAAAACACGTTGCCATTCTTTGGCACGCGCCCAGTGCGACGGATTTCATCGGGAGCGATGCGCAACAAAGAACCGGGCGATGTGTTCTCAAACGCCGAAAAAGCGTTGTAGGCCTGGTCGGCCAGCGTATTGCGGTCGGCCAGAAACAGCACCCGGGGGCGGCGGGTCGGCGCGGTGCCTGCTTGCCAGTCTTTCAGATTCCAGCGGCTTTGAAACAGCTTCCAGGCCAGTTGGAACGCAATGAAAGTCTTGCCAGTGCCGGTCGCCAACGTCAGCAGAATACGGTCCCGCCCGGCGGCAATGGACTCCAGTACGCGGGCAATGGCGATGTCTTGGTAATAGCGCCCTTGCCAGGTGCCGCCCTGGTCTTCAAACGGTATGGCGGCAAAACGGTCGCGCCAAACGGCATTCGCTAGGTCGGCCTCGGCAAAGGTCTGCGCCCACAGCTCGTCGGGGCTGGGATACCGCGCCAGGTCGCCCTCCATGCCGGTCGCCATGTCGATGCCGTAAATCTTCTGGCCATTGGTGGCGTAGGCAAAGCGCACGGCCAGCTTGGTGGCGTAGCTCTTGGTTTGGCCGACGCCTTCGGTGTAAGACTTGTCCCAGGCTTTAGCCTCAATCGTGGCCAGTTTGGTGTTGCGGTAGACCAGCACGTAGTCGGCGATCTCGGGTTTCGCCCTCTTGCCGCCACCCAGCAGCCGCCCCGGCGTGATTTCGCACTGTTTCTCCCGCAGGATGCGCGAGCCTTCGACCACGCCCCAGCCTGCTGCCTTTAGCGCTGGGTCAATGTGGTCGGCACGGGTTTCGGCTTCGTTCACGGTGTTCAGTGGTAGTCGTCTTCGCGTTGATGGCGAATCGCACCAATGATGACGGTGCTGCTGTCCACAATCTCGAACAGCGCCACGTAGCCGGCGCTGCCAAACGGAATGATCAGTTCACGAATAAAAGAGCTGTTCCCTGCTTTGCGACAGGCAAACGGTGAGGACTCCAGGAAGGCGATGCCGTCCTTGATCGCCTGCACGGCCCGCTCGGGGATATCCAGATCGCCGGTTTCGCTGTCCAGTTCGCGTTGCAGCGCGAAGTCAAACAGTTGCCCCAGGTCAAGGGCTGCCGCTTCGCTGAACAAAACCCGGTACTTCATCGGTTGCGCTGCGCCTTGGCCTGCCGGGCCGCAGCCAGCTTGGCTTCCAACTTGGTAATCACCAGATCAGCGGGAATACCGCTGCCCTCACGCTGGGTCGCTTCGATGGCGGCAATGCCGCGC